>JAIBAH010000196.1 GCA_019695295.1 Bacteroidia bacterium
GATTTTCTTTATTTCCGTCCACACCGGCAGCAGTCAGAATCATCACCCCGTTCGTCATGGAAAAAGTAGATTGTGTGGCATAACGGTCGGCCTCATCCTCGTGATAACGGATGCCTGCACTGAGATTGCTGTTGATCTTTCCGGTTGTAAACTCATATTTAATATTGGATTGTATGCCCCTTGTATGAAAAGTTCTTGCCGCACTCTGAAAAGCAACCTCTCCGTCCATTTTCCCCGTCATTACCTGATAGGCAGAATCATAAGCAGCGGGGTCCCCAATAATATTGAGGAGGCTTTTGCCCGTAATCGTATTTACCCTTCCCCAGTCTCTGAAAGTACGGGTATAATAAGCGGTAGTGTGAATCGTCAGCCCTTTGAGCGGCTCAATATCGTGAGACAAAGTCAGATGTTGATGGTTCATATCCAGAAGGTCTTTTTGAGTGGCAGCATAACGGCGGTTGGGCGTAGCCTTAAAATCATTAAAGGTAAGCCCCAGATAGGATTCATTTCCTTCTTCGCTCATATTGACAAACTTCAGCGTTAAAGATTGAGGAACAGAAGCCTCCTTTGCAGTATGCCAGCGGAGTTTTCCCATCATGTCTCTGCGGTCAAAACCGGTATTTCCGCCATTATCCAATTGCTTAAATCCATTACTTGCCAGACGATTTACTTCAAAAACGTAGTCAAAATGCTTTTTGCTGTCTCCCACCCATACTCTCTGCTGATTGGTGCCAAAACTTCCGTAGGAAATCTGTGAAAACCCTTTGAAAGACTCCGGAATTGCCGTTGAAAGAAGATTAATCGCCCCTCCAATCGTGTAAGGCCCCTGTTTAATCTGACTACTTCCTTTTAATACCTCAACCCCTTGCATGCGGGCAAAGGTAGGGAAATAATAGGCAGAAGGGTCAGCATACGGAGCCGGAGCCATCAGTACCCCATCTTCCATTAGGGTGATTTTGGCACTTCTGTTTACGGGTGTACCCCTCAATCCAATGTTTGGACGTAAGCCAAAACCCTCTTCATCCCGGATATTTACGCCGGGTACAATTCTTAGCACCTTATTAATGTCCGGCTGATTAAGCTGAGCAATTTTTTCGATACCAATCACCTCACCCGAACCCGTCAGACTTCGGGTATTTTTGCCAATAATCGTTACTTCTGATACGGTACCGATTGTATCCTCTTTTACCGTTTGCGCCTTTACACCTGCAAAAACAAACATCAACCCCAAAAAAGTAATGACAGCTATTTTTTTCATTTACAATATTTATTTAGACTAATTATAAATAACGGTGCAAAAGTATAGACAAACCTTTGTACTGATTTTAGTAAACGGAAAAAAGATTTTATTAATTGGGAATTTGTTGTCTTATCTGCGTTGTGGGTGCCACTCCAAAGAATTTTTTGTACGACTGGCTAAAACTGCTTAAAGAAGAATATCCTACCTGAAAGGCAATTTCCGTAATATTGGGATTGGCCGTTTGAAGCAGTTGCTGGGCTTTTTGCATTCTGTTTTCATGAATGAACTCAAAAATGGTTTGATTGTATTTCTCTTTGAATCCTTTTTTCAGGTAACACTGATTGGTTCCGATATGACCTGCAATTGTAGGGATTGTGAGTTTGGAAGCCAGATTTTTGAGAATATATTCTTTTACCTGATGTATGTTTTTAGCGTCAGTGTGGGTCCCGTGGTCATCACAGGTACAACCGTCTCCGCAATCCGTATGCTTGTTGTTTTTTCTTTTTTGCAGCTGATGAATTAAAAACAGGATATTACTTTCTATCTGGATTTTCTCAAAAATATCCTGTGGATTCGAATGGATAATTTCCAGGGCTTTTTGTTGAGTATTGCAGCACAGATAGTGTTTACCGGAAGGGAGAAACAGCACCTCCCGGTATTTTTCAAAATAACCTTTTTTTATCTGAATGAATAAGTGATAGTTATTTTCTTCCAGTTCAAACAGACAATCATTGGGCGATAACTGAAAATTCAGGAATAAAAAGTCGTCATCCTGTGAAATTTCACAGAATGAATCGTCGAGGTCTGTAAGCAGGTTGATTTTACAGGAGATAAAATCATTTATATATCCATCTGTCATCATACAAATCCATACTGATAAAGCCAAACGTGCCCTTTCAGGTACAATAACCCGGATTTTCAGGATAAGTTTTTTGAGAAGAGGTTATTTATGAATATTTCATCCGGAGAGAATCCGGGAAAGGCGGGTTCAAAATAATGTAAATCACGATTCCCAGTATGAAAGTACTTTTACTTTTTTCCATGAGTTGCCGCTTCTTTGATAAACTGCGAGTTCTCCGGCTCCTCCCAGTCCGTCAAACAACCATTTATTTTTGAGGACAACGGTTTTTAAATCTTTTGAAAACAATGGTAAACTATAGGTACAATAACCTGTGTGATAGGATTTGTGGTAACTCGCCCAAAAATCAGGACTTGCCTCAAATTGCTTCATTTTGCTCTCAGGGATTACGCTAAAAATCTTAATTTGGGTTGAATCCAGCCGGAAGTTACTCCTTTCCCGGGTTTGCTGATAAAACCCGCTCAGGTCATTCCGGGTAAATAATCCGGATTTGATAACCTTTAATGAGTCCTCTCCCAAAAAGAAGTTCCCCTCTCTGCTGTCTTCTGCAACGTACGCATATTGATTTTTCATCTGATACCGGTCACACTCCCGGATCATATAATTGATAAAAGCATAAACCACAGAGTCAGATACTATTGGTTTGATTTCCGGAGTATGAATTTCTTTGGGAGCATTGACAATAACCTCCTTTTTTTCAGAAACGTCCGGAGTACAGGAGAAAGCCCATATTACACTTAATAGCAGGAAGATTGAATTTTTCATAAAATACAGGTCATTTATTTTTAATAAAAGATGCAATCACCAGAAAAAATCCACAAATTCCGGAAACGATTTTTTGCCTGTAAAAAACAAGGATTGAAAAATGATTTAAGAGAAGTAAAACGCTAAGGCTTTGTCAGTGAGTCTTTTTAGAAAGGGGTATGTTTTTTATCATGGAAATTTCTGTTTTATTTTTGTTTTTCAGTAATCACCAGCTAACTTTGTATTCTAACTCATTGATTTTACTATTATGAATTTAAAAAAAAGTATTTTCTTCCTGATTTTTTTCCCCGTCTTTTTATACGGTCAGAAGAATGCGGTTTCCTATGGGAATTTCAAAGAAGAATTAGCCCTCCGGAAAACCTACCATTCTGCACAGGTTGCATCATGCCAGGTATATTCCAATGAAAATGAGGCTGATGTCAGAGAATTAATCCGGATGGAAGTATACGACAGAGAAGGCAAAATTATCAAAACTACGGAGTTTCAGTACAATTCAGATAAAGAAAGAAATGATAGTATTTATACCGTTTTTAGCTATGACAATCAGGGCAGGCTTGCAGGATATTCAGTATCATACCCGGATGGAGATGGTTTTTCTGTGGGGTATTCCTATAATTCCAAAAATGAGCTGACTTACTGTGGAGTTGCAGCGGCTGAAGCCCGTGAATTTTCTTTTGAGTATAAAAAAGGATTGCTGATGCACCAGACCGGAAACGGAGCAACTCAACTGAAAACGGATGGTACACCCGATTGGGTAAAATTTGAAGAAACTTTTTTTGAGTATAATAAGCAAAAACAAAGAACCGGAGAAAAATACTTTTTTCTGGGTAATCCGGCTTATACCAACAATTATGAATACGATAAAGAAGGCAGGATAATAAAAGAAAAAATCTGGTTTGGAGAAAAAAACGGAGAACCCGGCGAGGTGATAACCTATGTTTATAATAAACAGGGGCTTCTGACCGAATCCAGACACAGTTATCCGGAATTCACAGAAACCCGGGAATATATACTAAGTGACTGGTAAACAAAGTACAAAAAATAAAAATATGGAAAAAAATATACTGGATGTAATTGTAATCGGAGGGGGACAGAGTGGTTTGGTTTGTGGATATTATCTGAGAAGAACCGGTCTGACGTATCTTATTCTCGATAAACAACCGAATTGCGGGGGCTCCTGGATTCATGGATGGGATAGCCTTACCCTTTTTTCCCCGGCAGTACACAGTTCATTGTCAGGGTGGCTCATGCCCAAATCCCTTAATTTTTTCCCATCAAAAGTAGAAGTGATAGATTACCTCTGTCAGTACGAAAAAAAATATGCCCTTCCGGTTCAGCGGCCTGTGGAAGTGAAGGAAGTAGAGAAAATGGAGGATATATTTACACTCATCACAGATAAAGGAGAGTTCCATGCACGAACAATCATCGCCGCAACCGGCACATTTGGCAAGCCTTATATTCCCGGAATTAAGGGAAGGGAAAAGTTCAGCGGGATTCAGATTCATTCTGCTTTTTACAAAAATCCGGAAGCATTTGCAGGGCTAAAAGTGCTTGTAGTAGGGGAGGGGAACTCCGGGGCTCAGATTCTCGCTGAGGTTTCAGAGGTTACGGAGACCGACTGGGCTACCCGGGATACGCCGGCGTTTTTGCCGGATGATGTGGACGGACATGTTTTGTTCAACATTGCATCTGCAAAGTATCATGCAGAAAAAGCCGGAATTCCCTTTGACCCCTCACAGTATAGCCTTGGCAATATCGTCATGGTTCCGCCGGTGGTGGAGGCAAGAGAACGGGGCGATTTGGTTTCTATCGGCTCCTTTACGGAAATGGACGAAACCGGAATCATACTGCAAAACGGAACCCGTAAGCATTTTGACGCAGTGATATGGTGTACCGGTTTCGGATATGATACGGATATCCTGAAAAAAGTAGTACAAACCGACGAAAGAGGGAAAACGCCTACCCTTGAAACCCGTGCCACCCAAACGGAAGGGCTTTGGCTTGTGGGATATGGCGGATGGACAGGCTATGCTTCCGCTACGCTTATCGGAGTAGGAAGAACGGCCAAACAAACCGCCCAGGAAATCCAGGAATATCTGAAGGGGGCATAAATAAGACATAGAAAAAGACCTATAAATAAGACCTATAAGGTTTTTGAAAACCTTATAGGTCTGGCTTACTTGCCCATGAAGAACTCTTCCTAACCCAAGTTGCAGCAAGTCCCTTATCAAATGTTAAATTTTAGTTAAAAAACTTGTTTTTTAGGTCAAAATTTCAAAAAAAACAGAGAAAAAGGGTGGAAAATCGAAAAAAAAGGAGGGAAAACATATCGAAGGGGGTATTTTATAGT
>JAIBAH010000061.1 GCA_019695295.1 Bacteroidia bacterium
AGGTTTATACCAAAACTGCCACAATGCTTTATAATTTAAAATATGTTCTTGGAGATGAATTATTTTTGAACGCTATGCGTTACTATTTTAATAAATGGAAAATCAAGCACCCTTATCCGGAAGATTTCAGGGCTGCCATGACAGAATTTACGAAAACCGATTTAAACTGGTTCTTTGATCAGTGGCTTAATACAGATAAAAAAATAGATTATGCGGTGAAGTCTATCAGGCCTCAACCCGGGAAGAAAACCGCAGTTACCTTTGAAAGAAAAGGAGGAATGCAAATGCCCATAGAATTTACGGCAGTTACTCCCGAAGGAAATATCCGTTATTATATTCCCAATACGGAGTTCATAAAGCCTGATTCTACCTCTATCACTCTTCCTAAATGGTACAGCAAAGGCGCTCTCAATCCACAATACACCGTCATTATTGACCATAAAGTAAAAGATGTAATGATAGACCCCTATCATTATCTGGCCGATATCAATCTTCTGAATAACCGCCGGCGTATTCCGGTAAAATTTTCGCCTCAGTTGTTTCCAAAGATAGATGTATTCGGCAACTGGGAATACTACAAAATTGCGCTTCGTCCGAATATCTGGTGGAATGGATTTTCAGGCATTCAGACAGGGTTGACGATAGAGGGAAATTATATGAAATCCATATGTAATTTCAGGGGGAATATCTGGTATAATACCGGATGGGGAAAAGTCTCCTCCCCTCACCCGGAACTTCAGCAATATAACCGGGATTATCAGCCGGTAAGCTATCGTTTTGCATGGTCCACCTATCTGCCCCGGTGGGGAAAGGACAGTTATGTGGGGATTACAAGCCGCTGGCTGGATGGACTGCATTCTCATGGAGGCGAACTTACTCATAAAATATTGCAGGGAGACAGAAACTCTCCTGTTTATCAAAAATTATATGGCCGGTTTTTATGGATGTACAGAGCCCGGGAAGCAGACCGGGACTACCTGATTCTCCCTTTTAACTGGACAACAGGTAAAAGCAACGTAACGATAACCGCCGGTTTTGAAAACAGCTACAAAATGGGTGCAGGGAAAGGCGTTTGGGATATACACCTCAGAACTTCCGCCCCTACGGCACAGACTCAGTATTCCTATCTTTCCACTACTTTAAAAAATAGTATAAAAATGGGGAAACTCACTTTTCATCACCGCCTGTTTGGAAGGTACGGAACCGGAAATACTCCCCTCGAATCTGCCTTATATCTTGCCGGAGGCAGCCCTGAGGAAATGCAGGAAAATGCATTTTATCGTTCAAGGGGCTTTTTTCCTTACCAATGGAGTGCCACCCCTGATTTCACTACGGGACATGCTCATTTTGGGGGAGGATTAGGCCTGAGGGGTTATACCGGAACTCAGGGTTCTTTGCGGGACGGGGGCAAAACAGACTGGTATGGCAGTTCCGGTGCCTCGATGAATGCGGAGCTGGATTTTAACCGTCTAATTCCTGTATTGAGAAACTCTGTCATCGGTCAGGGGGTCAGATTCCGCTCCTATTTATTTTATGACGGGGGAATATTAGGGGTAAATACTCCTGACCCCAACCGGATTATAGACAAGGTCCGGTGGGGAATACTGCACCACGATGCAGGAATCGGAGCCTCTCTCCGGATTGGCAATGAGCAGCTAAAAGTGAAGCCTTTTGAGCTAAGGGCAGATTTTCCGGTATGGGTGAGCCTTCCTTCAGGAGGACAGTCCCCGCTTGCATTTCGGTGGCTTATCTCATTCAATCAATCGTTTTAGCCTGAATTTCAGGAAAATTTGAGGAATGAAAAAGCTATTTTTTATTTTTATAATACTTTCTGATTCCTTCAAAATACGCTTCAGCGACCATTTTTGCACGGGAGGAAGTCTGAATATCTCCGGCTTTTATCAATCGCTGATTGAGCCAGGCCGATTCTGTGATATTGTCCTGACACAGGCTTTCGCCGTAGCATAAAACCCCTTTAATATTGCGGGTAAGGTTAAGATTGCGGGCATAGACACCCGGACTGCCTGTGAGGATACAGGAATTTTTGAGATAACCGAGGCTGTCTCTTTCCATAACGGGGGGCACTCCCAGTTTTTGGACAAACTCCTGTGTTACATTTTCAGAAAATGCAATTGACTCTTTTAAGTCCGGTGTAAGCAGCAGCCGGAGAAATGCACTTCGGTCTTCCACCTTATAAAGTTCATTTCCCTTGAAACTTCCCGGGACAAAAGTCATGCAGTAATTTTTTTCGGTTGGTCTGAGGTAGTTTTCATTATCCCTTTGTTCCCAGTTGGGACCATGTACATTATAATGAATGATTACCGTTAAATCCGGCCGAAAGTCATTGATTTTTTCTGCCCTGATTCTTAAATCCACAGGAACATAAAACCGCTGATAAATCTCTTCCCGGGAAGCCTCGTTCAGGATATAGTAGGCAAAAATACTGTCAATACGACCGGCCTTTACCTCTTGCATTACGGTATTGATTCTATCCGTATTATACCATTCCTCAAACGTTTTTCCCATCATTCCGATTCCCGGTAAAGGGCGGGTAATGAAAACTTCTGCTCCTTCCTGAATCAGTTTTTCAGAAAGCAGCCTTGCAGTAGCGAGGGTAAGGTTGGCCTCATTGAAAGCAAGTGGCACCAACCCTGTTTCATTGGAAGCCTTTATTTTGATGAATTTCCCTTCGAGTTCAGCCATGGACATCTCTGCTTCGATGTGGCCGGGGTCAATAGCAATCCGTTTTCCTTTGAGGGGTTTAAGGGAATCCACAATCACAGGAGAAGAAGGAGGATTTTTGAGGTATTTGAGAAATCCGGGCAGGTCTTTTAATTTTTGATTTTTTTTCTCTTTATAAAAAATCAAAGCACTATCCGGTGATAAAACCGAAAGCAGACGGGCAACCTCCCGGATTTCCTCCGGATATATTCTGCATTCGACCTCCTCATTTTCCTTATCAAATGCATTGGCATAAAAAGAGATTCCTCCATCCGTTCCAATAGTGAAATGATTCAGTAAAAGTTCTTCCTTAACCAGATATTTCAGGTTTTCTGCGAAAGGACTTGCTTCCGAAGGCTGGGTTTTCACCTGGCATGCCGTACCGTATAGTAAAATCAGAATCAAAAAAATCCGGTTGAATATCATACTTAAAATAAAATTTATCACAAAACTGAAAGATAATACGAAAAAAATACAATTGAAATTTAAAAAAAGTGAATTTCTATAATAATATAACCAAAATTTACGTAAAAAAGAAGAGTAAAATACATTTTCTTTTTTAAAAAGATGTAATTTTACATTTTTTGGTACTTAATACAAAGAAAAGTGATTAGCTGTTTTTTTAGATTCCCGTTTAATTTCAATGTTTTTTTTATCACATAAGAATAAAAGATACAGTTCAATCACCGAAGAATTCCAAAATACAGATACTTTCATGCAACTGACAAGGTATATCAGAATAGATGTACATACTTGTCCTCAAAAAAAATGATTAGATAAAGCGTTATGTTTAAGAAATTTTTGAATTATTATTTTATTATTGGGTTTTTCCTTTTTTTATCTCCAAAATTACAGGCATACCACACCGTTATTACGGGTACAGCGAAGGGTTTACCCTCATCACAGGTATATCTTAGTTGCTCGGCATGGGTAGAAGATCAGGTTTCTGTAATCGGAGAGGGTGGCCGGTTTGCGTTTGTGATAGACTACCCCTATCCGGCAATGTTTGAAATCCGCTATGGCAATGGAATTTCCTCCCTGAAAACAGAATTATTTATTTTTTCAGATATGATAATCGAAGCAGATTTGATTTCAGAGAATGGAAATGAGCGGATTTTTTTAAAAATACCGGATTCCAGGGCTTATGCTTTCAAAAATGCCAAGAACTATACAAATGACCTTCTGGTAAATAAATCGGTAAGTGCGATTGATGGAATTTCGGAAAAGATAAAAGCGATTCCCAATATTCAGTCGGATAACTATACCGAGGTTTTTGCAAATGCAGAGATGTTAAATTATGCTCAGTTGCTTATGGCAAACTATGGCCTAAAAGTAGATAAACCGGCTTTCAGCCGGGCGGAATTTAGCACCCTGCCCAAAAACAGTGAGCAATACATTGCATTTCCTGCCTATAAAGAACTGATGGTCTCTTACAATCAGCAAATGGTAGTGGAAGAGGTGCTTAAACAGCAAAGAAGTATTTACAACTTTTCCGCTTTGATGAGCGTGACGGATAGTATGAGTAAATACTTACCGGAAGTGGTCCGGTTTGAGATGCTCAGGGCACTTCTGATTAAGTTCAGGTACAATGACCTTGACCTGGCGCAACAGGAATTGTATTCGGGTAAAATTAAATATCTGATTAACCAATACCCGAATAATGCTTCTATTACCGAACTGGAGCTTAAAATGGTGGATATCTTCAATTCTCCGGTGAATCGTCCGGCGCCTTCCTTTGCGCTTACCGATATCAACAACAAAACTGTAAAACTGGAAGACTTTAAAGATGGCTTTTTGCTGATTGATGTATGGGGATCATGGTGTAAGCCCTGCCGGGTAAAAAATCAGGAAATCAAAGAGTTATATCAGACAATCATGGAATATAGTATGGATATAAAACTCGTCAGTATTGCCAATGATCAGGACCCTGATGTGTGGAAAGAAGCTATTGCAATTGACGGGCTTAGCTGGACTCAACTGCTTGCCGACAGTGAATTTCTGAGTAATTATGCCATCAGGGAATATCCGACGATGATTCTGATAGATAAAACCGGCAAGGTCAAAAAAATTGCCCCTAATATCACCCTGAATGATTTGATAGACGTCATGTATTAAACCCCGTCAACCAGCGGAAGGTGTCGGTTCCATCCGCAAAATCTGCAATGCCCGGGTACTGAGCTTCGCCGGGAAAGCAGTTTTTTCCGGATACACACTGAAGCTGCGCTTCAAATCGGGTATAAAACCCTTCGTATGCACTCGTATCCGCTACGGCTAATATCCCGATTCCCTGAGGTTCAGGGCTCTCCTGTGGGGTAATTAGTATGGATTCCGCGTCTGTAAATGGAATATTCAGCATTTGTAACCGGGCTTTTTCGTATTGAATTTTCATCCGGTAATTTTCAGATAGGAGTTCCTGAGGATATTCTCTGAAAGCAGACTCAAGTAAAGGCAACAATGTCATATCGGGGAGGAACAACACAGAGGTGCTCCGGCAACCCAATCCGTTATACAGTAAAACATCCCGGCAAATCTGAGGCAGAAGGGCAATGTCTCCGTTCCAGGTGCCTGCTGAGAAACGGTGTTTGCGGATAATTGCGGGCGTATGCTGATAATGATAAGTTAACTGGCGGGCGGTATTGTCGCTTCCGGTAGCTATGAGTAGGTCTGCTTTTTCGGATTTTTCTGTAAAATGTATCCTTGAATGAATTGGGGGATAGACTTCTGCCCATTTTTGCACGATACAGGGAATCAGTACTTTATCCTGACGTGAAAGTTTCACTATTGCATTATTCCCGCTCAGTACCGTCATCAGAATATCGTGCCACGCAACAAAAGGAATATTTCCTGCGCCGATTATCCCTACATTCAGCGGCGTCCCGGATAAGTGAAAACCGGGATAGGATTTCAAAAAATCTGACAGTACTTTTTCATTATGCCAGCCCTGAATCCCGTCCAGTGCTGTATTGATATAATACTCTGTAAACCAGTCATTTTCCCTAATTGCAGACTGAATTCTCTCCGCAGGAATCCCCTCCGGGATAATCCTTGAGAAAGTTTCCGGAATACTACTTAAAAGAGAATGATATTCAGACTGATTCATTTTTAATCCCATTATTAATCTGTAAAAACATAAAGCAAAGGTACAATGAATTTGTTTAACGAAACAGAAGTGTGTTGTTTTTAAGGAGTAAATTCTGCCCGTTTCTGCTATTTTTGCTGAAGTGTGAACCTTTCCTTTTCATTTATTCCGGAAATGAATTGAAATAATGGGACTTTAGTCTGTGAAACTGTGAATTTTTTTTGTAATTTGAAAATTATTTTCTGTTACTTCACACAATTTATACGTCAGTAATTTGTAGATTTGTTTTTTATTATACCATTTATAATATATATACTATGCAGGACTATGGTGGATTATTTTTCAGTTTATGTCTGGGTCTTGGACTGAGCGCTTCCTCTGGATTCAGGATATTTGTACCGATGCTGGTAGCAGCAATAGCAGCAAAAGTGGGGGTGATTCCCCTTGCAGAAAATATGGCGTGGATGGGTTCATGGACAGCCATTATCATTCTGGGTACTGCTACTTTGGGAGAAATTGTGGCTTATTATTTTCCCTGGTTCGATCATATTCTTGATGTGATAGCCTCTCCTTCTGCCCTGATTGCCGGTACAGTACTGACGGCCTCCGTACTTACGGGAATGGACCCTGCGTGGCAATGGGGACTCGGGTTGATTGTGGGTGGAGGGAGTGCCGGACTAACTCAGGCAAGTACGGTTACGTTAAGGGCGGGCTCTACTGCTACTACGGGAGGAATTGGGAATCCGCTTGTGGCTACTTTTGAGCATTTTGCGGCTATCATAGGCTCTGTGCTGAGTGTATGGCTTACCTATATCGCAGTATTTCTGTTTGGAATATTTTTTCTTGTGATTGTATATTTTATTCTGAGAAGAAAAAAGGGAGCAACTCCCGGAGCATAAGTTTCAGGATATTCCATTACACAAATAGGATAATCCCAAAACTTTTTCCGCTTACTGTTTATGGAATCCGGAGCAGAATTTACTCTTAGTACAGATTGATTAAACTCTATAATTCTAACCATCGTGTTTTTCAAAAAAAAGCCCGTCATCTCTGCTGATACTTCGGATGAAGCACTGATTCAGTCCTACAAAAAAACAGAGGATACTGAATATATCGGTCATTTATTTGACAGATATACACAGCTGGCTTTTTTGGTATGCATGAAATACCTGAAGGATGAGGAGGAAAGCCGGGATACAGTCATGCAGATTTTTGAGCAGTTGATTTATGATTTAAAAAAATATGAGGTGCAGTCTTTCCGATTCTGGCTTCATACAATTCTCAAAAACAAATGCCTCGCAGTAATTGCCAAAAAACAAAAAAACGTATTCGTAAGTACTGAAGCGATAGATAAACTCATCCGGGAAAATGTACTGGAAGATGATTCTGAAAAAGAATTTTATCTTAATAATTTGCCCCGGGCCATGGAAAAACTGAATACCGAGCAAAAAATATGTATAAATTTATTTTATTTGCAGCAGAAATCCTACAAGGATATTGCTGAACTTACAGGGTTTGAGATTGGTAAGGTGAAAAGTTATATTCAGAATGGAAAAAGAAATCTAAAAATTCATCTGACTGATTTAACAAAAATTTATTAAAAGTAATCAAGGATATATATGACAAATACGATACACATACTGAGTCCTGAAGCATTACAGCGCTATCTGAAAGGAGACCTCTCCGAAACAGAAAAGCGGAAAGTAGAGGTCGTAATGAAACAGGACCCTTTTATTGCGGATGCAATGGAGGGGCTTCAGGCAATGAAAAATCCTGATTTACTCTCAGAGTACACCCCGGTAATAGATTTGAATCCCTTCACGGAGACGCATCAGGAAAACCGCCGGCAACTGGTAGGAGTGGCGATGATGCAGTATCTGGTAGCTATCGCCTTGCTTGCGCTTACCTGGTACGCGTTTTTGTTAATCAGAAAAATCCAGATCCAAAAGGAAAAAAATTTACAGAAGAATACTTATATTGTACCCTCCGGTACTTCCGCTCCGAATGATACAATCCATTATTTTCATCTGTCTCCGGTACCGGAAAAATAATAAACCTTTGAATCTGTCTGTTATTCAGGATAAAAAATATGGGCTATCTCCTAAACATTAAAACCCCGCCAAAGTCATACTGAAAGAATCCTGGCTTCTATTGTTTTTCACCCTATAATCCTGAGATTTTTCGAGACATCCCTAAAAACAGGTACTACGATGTAAAAAAGTCGTACCTGTTTATTTTTATAGGAAAACTATAATAAAAAGTAAAAAAAAATTCCAGTGTCATTAAATTTTCGTACCTTTGCGCCCGTAAATTAATTCAACGAGAAGTTGAAAAGATTTTAATTAATACTAATTATACCCCTAGTATCCCAGGATAAAAGTCGAGATGATGGTTATCCTGTTTTTTTTTGTCTTTTTCTTTAAGTACACGGACAAAAGTATCCCTGCATATGCGACTATGCTGCGGGCATCTGCAAACTGTCTGTCATTCACTCGTATCAGAATGATTTATTGTCAGGTTTTTTAAAATCAGGTCGTTAAGTGCAACAAACAGGTCAAAGGTTTATAGCACTTCGGATTAGCTCAACCTCAAAACTGTTATAGTCTGCGTCCTTTTGGGATTATGGAGAAGCTATCGGCCAAGAGGATACAGCCAAAGCAAAAAAACAGACCGCCACCTGTAAAGATACAAGTGACGGAACTGTTAAGGGCAGTTGGAGTTTATTTTTAGTTTTTGACTACTTTTTGAGTAAGTACCTCTGTTTCCGTACTGATACGAATGAAATAGGTTCCCGCAGAGAGGTTTCTAATATCCAGTTCATGAAACAGATGCTGATTTTCAAGAGGGAGGTCTGCGGAATAAACACTCTGTCCGAGTATATCTGTAACTTCCACCTTAGCAAATCCGCTTTCTGCTTCCAATCCTGTAGCAGAGAGCGTAAACAGCCCCTCACCCGGATTAGGATACACACTCAGCATCGTTTCCTCTGTTTCCTCCATCACACGTGAAACCACACCCGTACAGGTTTGTACATTTTTGGTTCCCATAGTACCCACAAGATTATTACAACCCAGCGGGGTAACTCTCACTCCGTAAGTAACGTTGGGAACCACGCCGGAGATAGGAGTACTGGTAAGATTTACTACGAAGTTTCTATTCACATTGGTACCGTTCAGTACCTGCACGCGGTAGTTCTGAGCACCGGGTATGGGGTTCCAGGACACATTAAACGCATTACACGTAACGTTACTGAAACTCAACTGAGGGGTTCCCTGCGGCCTGGGGTCACCCATTACCACAGATACAGGGATAGAAGCCGGAGTGTACTGATTATTGCATACATAGAATACGGTTACTTCCAGAGTAGTATTGTAGGCACTCTGACCCAGCAGAATATTGATACTATTGGTTGCAGTATTATTATTTACAGGTGTACCCATTGTCGGAGAGATAACTCTATAACTCACCCTGTACAAACTCGCTCCCGGTACTGCTGTCCAGTTTACAATAAGTCTGTTGCAGTTTATACTTGCCGTCACCCCGGTTACAGCAGGCCCGCAGGGCAGTTGTCCACTGGTAGTTACGTAAGTGAGTCCGGTAGTTACATTATTGGCATTTACCGCGTATGCTACATAGTTACTTGCAGGAGTTAGACCCGTAAGCGTAAAACTCGTACTGGATGTGGAAATGCTCGACCAGGAAGTATTGGCTCCGCTTAGTCTGCGGTAATAAACAGTATAGGGACCCGCACAACTGACCAATGTTCCGTTTGCTTTTGTGCTGTCTGCTCCAGGGACTAAACCCAGATCCAAAGGCTTTACCGTTACCGCCTGATTAGCAGAGGCAGAGCCACCGCAGATTCCGGTAGCCGTTGCAACAACTATGAAGTTACTGGTCACATTGCTCACTTCGCCTGTATTCATATTTATCGTAGCCCCAGTCCCGTTTAAAATACTGTAAGTTATCCCCGAAGCATTGGCAGCCGTAGCGGTGTAAGTACTCGTTCCGCCACTACATACAGCCGCTGCCCCAGCAGTGAAGGTAGGGGTTCCAATATTGAAATTCACCGTAAACGTTCCGCTGCTTATTGCCACACCGCCCTTTGTAGTTACTGAAACTGTTCCCGTTGTTCCGTTTCCAACGGTTGCAACAATTTCTGTTGGAGAATTTACTGCAAAAGTACTTACCGGCGTTCCTCCTATGCTTACCGCTGTTGTTCCTGCAAAGCCTGTACCCGTAATGGTAACCGTAGAAAGTCCTGCGCAGCCCGAAGAAGGGGTAAAGGAGGTGATAACAGGTTCCGGGGCGAAGATAGCAAGGGAAGAAGATGGGCTTGTAAAGATTCCCCCTGCATACAAGTTTCCGCTGCCATCAAAGGTTATATCACGAACCCAACTGTTCATATTCGGGTTAAAAGCGGTTAAAGTTCCCGCATTATCAAATTTACAAAAGCGGTTGCGGGTTAGCCCCCCTACCGTAGTGAAATCTCCCCCTGCATATAAATTCCCACTGCCGTCAAGGGCTAAAGCATAAATATAACCGTTTATATTCGGGTCAAAAGTCGTTAAAGCTCCGGTATTATCAAATTGGCATAAGGCGTTACGTGTTATTCCACCTACGGTGGTGAAGGCTCCACCTGCATACAAATTCTGGTTGTCATCAAGGGCTAAGACACGAACAAAGTCACTCAAATTTGGGTTAAAAGACATTAAAGTTCCTGTATTGTTAAATTTGCACAAGCGGTTGCGGGTTATCCCTCCTACAGTGGTGAAGAATCCCCCTGCATACAAATTCCCGCTGCCATCAAGGACTATTGCACGAACAACATCGTTCATATCAGGGTTAAAAGCCGTTAAAGCACCCATATTATCAAATTTGCACAAGCGGTTGCGGGTTATACCCCCTGCGGTGGTGAAGTTTCCTCCTACATAAAAGCTCCCGTTGTTTTCAAAGGCTAAGTCAATAACGGGTCCGTTGATGTCCGGGTTAAAAGTCGTTAAGGCATCTGTATTATCAAATTTACATAAACGATTACGGGTTACCCCTCCTACCGTGGTGAAGGCTCCGCCTGCATACAAATTTCCGTTGCCATCAAGGCTTAATACTGAAACGAAATCGTTCAAATTCGGGTTAAAAGCGGTTAAATTCCCCGAGGCATCCAATTTGCATAGGCGGTTGCGAGTGATACTTCCCCCTACGGTGGTGAATGTTCCTCCTGCATATAAATTCCCGTTGTTGTCAAGAGTTAATGTATTAACTATATTGTTCATATTCGGGTCAAAAGCCATTAAAGTCCCGGTATTATCAAACTTGCACAAGCGGTTTCGAGTTACTCCTCCTACAGTGGTAAAGTCTCCGCACGCAAACAAATTCCCTGCATTGTCAAGGGCTAACTTTCTAACATAGTCATTAATATCCGGATTAAAAGCCATTAAAGCCCCAGTATTATCCAATTTACACAAGCGGTTACGGGTCATACCGCCTACTGAAGTGAATGTTCCCCCTGCATATAAATTCCCGTTGTTGTCAAGAGTTAATGTAAGAACCCAATGGCTCATATTCGGGTCAAAAGTCGTTAATGTTCCCGTATTATCAAATTTGCATAGGCGGTTTCGTATTGTTCCAGCTACGTAGGTAAAGGCTCCGCCTGCATACAAATCCCCACTACTGTCAAGTGCTAATGCATACACAATATCGTTCATATTCGGGTTAAAAGCCGTTAAGGCTCCCGTATTATCAAATTTACACAAGCGATTACGGGTTATACCCCCTACAGTAGTGAAGCCTCCACCCACATACAAATTCCCGCTACCCTCAAGTGCCAGAACATAAACATCAGTGTTCATATTGGGGTCAAAAGCCGTTAAGTTCCCTGTATTATCAAATTTGCATAAGCGGTTGCGGGTTATACCCCCTACATTGGTGAAGGTTCCACCCACGTACAAACTTCCGGTACCGTCAATGGCTAAACAGGAAACCCCGCCATCCAAATTTGGGTCAAAAGCGTGTAAACTGCCGTCAGCGTTGATTCGGGCAAGCCGATTCCGCATAATACCATTGACCTGCGTAAATGAGCCCCCAATATACCACCCACCCGAAGGAATCGCTACCACAGAATTGATTGCTCCACCCAATACTTTAGGAAAATTGGAATTTAGCTCACCGGTAGTGCTATTGAGGTTTGCGAAATGCCCTGACCATAAGCTCACACTTGTAAACTCGCCGCCAATGTAGGTATTACCCATGCTGTCATTTACAATAGCAACAACATTACCATTAAAAGCGTACTTATTAGCCTCAGGATTATAGACCTGAGCCTGCAGCATCGGGAAGATTCCCCATAAACAAAAGGCTAGCAGGAGGCCTTTCCAGCCCTTTCGGGAGAAAGACAAATAGTTAAATTTATAATAAAAGTTCATGATTTTAAATAGGATAAATGAAGTTTTGATAATTAAAGATTATATAGCACCACCCCGACATACTGCCGGAGTGGTACTAATTTTGGGTTATTTCACTAATTTCACTGTATAAGATTCTCCCAAACTACCGTTCACTTTGAGGAAATAAACCCCATTCGTAAGGCGGTATTTTTCGGTATCAATGGTCAAATTAATGGATTGTACTTCATCCGTAGCTTCTTCGGTCAGAATTGTTCTTCCGGCTACGTCAAGAAGGCTCACCGTAAACTGCTGTGCCTTATCTGCCTGAATCTGCACTTTAAAGCGGGTTTCAAACGGATTGGGGTAAGCAGATACACTGAAAGCATTATCAGGTGCTATATTACTGAAACGGTAAGGAGCTTCAAAACTACCTTTAATGTCATCAGCAGTAAACACAAGCGGCTCATAATGATGGTAAACCAGACTATTTTCTCCATTGAAGATGCGGAACTCCACTTCTTCTTCAGGCTCATTGCTGTAAACCATCATACTTACGAAGTACTCATTCAGCTCAGGAACATAAGTGAGCTGCCCAAATCCTCTGATTTGTCCGTCCACAAATGCAGCAACTTTAGTAGCAGTATCCCTGACAATCCGTTTATCAATGTTCACCACTGCGTTCACCAGCATATTGGACTCATAATCAGCCGGGTTAATGCCCCAGGTTTCGGGTTCTTCAGGATGTGCTTCTGAACCTGTATTTCCAATACGTAACAGTGAAACCGGCGGCGAGGTAATGACACCCGGATATCTGAGTTGAGAACCTGAAGTATTTACCTTCAGCCAGTAAGCAAAGTAAGGACGTAATTTAAGCATATCGCTGCTCGGTGCAAATTTCCATGAGCCTCCGTAGTAGTTTGCTACCATATTATCGGAGTAGGCTGGATTTTGAGCTACCGTTTTAAGCCACATCGTATCCGGAGTACCGAGGAAAACCATAGCAGAATCAATTCTTCTTTGTCCCTGTAAAGGATAGCCAATGAAGTTCCAGCCCTGATTGAGGCTAATGGGTCTGATGGTTGCAGCGGCACCTGTAATCCTTAAGGTATCTGGATTCTGGAGATAGATGCTATATCCTCTATGTACATTGGTACTGTCAAGCCCGTTGGCACTTACCCATGCAGTTCCCGTATAGGAAGCTGATTTATTCGCTGTTTTAATCACATCCCCGGTGGATTTGTGTTTCAGAGAAGACAGTGCCGTATTCACCGGACGGTTCCATAGCTCAGTATTCGCGGAGAACATTGTCCAACCAGCATTGAGCGGGATGTAACGGGCTTCGTCTGAGGTAGTGATTACATCCAGAAATAAAGGATTGCTGAGTGTTCCGGTAATTTTATTGGCAGCGAAAGTCACCGTAGCATTTGCATCCGGGCGGGCATCGTATTCCTTACCTGCTGAGGCATCCCATACCCTGAACGCCAGAGGCTTGGCTGCGTCTGCCGGATTTCCGTAAACTGCAATTACAGCATTGTAAATCGTAGGCGTAATCTGACTGATTTTTGCAACTCCCCTCGGCTGATTATCAATCCAGACACTGATAATATCGGTAGTGTCCGTAGATTTAATGCCGGTATTATTGAAATTGAAGTTGGAAATTAAGGTCATTGTCTGCTCGTAAGCATCTTCATTCACCTGCCAGTTTGGAGATTTAGGAATGACAATCACTCTTATTTTCAGAATATCCTGATAAGTAGTACCATTTGCACTTACATCCAGCTTTGCTTCTACCGTATCAATTGGCATTACGGCAGAATTAATTTTGAAACTTACCATTTCCGGCATTCCCTGAATGACAGAACCACTTTCGTTTTCTGTACTCAACCAGCTGCTGTATGTGCTTAGTCCCTGTATCTGATAGCTAAGAGGCTCACCTGTAGCAGTATTGTTAATGAATGAAGAAGAAACAGTAGCCTCATTTCCTTTTTCTACTAACAGTTCAATCCACTCATCCGCTACATAAAGATCCGCAGAGAATACTTTGAAAGACCAGGTTACAGGATTCATAATATTACCCTGAATATCCTTCACATTATTCACCATCATATACAGACTATCTCCGTGATAAGGCTTCATGCTTCCCGAAGGGAGGAACGTTACCTTATTATTATTACAGAGTACTGTTCCGGGTACATTCAGATGCTGAGTAGAATCCCTTACGATAAAAGAAGCCGCCAATGCAGGGCAATCTATATCCCGGATATAGGATACAGAGATTTCGTCTCCGTTAGTCCAGATTCTGTCCGCAGGCTCAGGATTTCCGAGCAAGGTAGTATTTCTGTAAATCGTACCTCTCACAGGAGGAGTGGCAACCCTACCGGCTGTTTCACATTCTGCCACTGCACGGATTTCATACGTACCATCCGGGAATCCGGTATAATTATCGGTAATATCCCAGTTTACAGGATAGTAAGGTACAGCACCCGGCAGGAAGTTTAAGGAGTTCCATGTTTTCAGAGAATCTTTTTCGATTTCTGAACCATCAATCGTTACCCAATCCTGATTGGAACCGAATCGGCGATACTCTAATCTTACCGATTTCAGCTTCGTGTTTTCAGGGTCATAATCCGCCATCTTAATCAATAACTGCTCACGGCTATTGGGGTCTAATGGATTTCTACGTTTGATTTGCCAGTTGGATTCTGGGGTAAGCAGGACAATGTCGCTGCACGGACTATCCCAGTACGCATTCAGGACAACCATACGGGCTGTATCCATAAACGCATCCTTCATTTCAGTACAACTTGCCTTAATACCGATTCTCAGGTCTGTTACATCAAAGTCCAGTACTCCTTTTGCCACCGAAACGGTTAAGATAATCGGTTCATTCGGAGGAAGGAAATAAGTAAGTCCCTCGCCCAGAAGTTGTCCGGAAAGTCTTACCTCTGCATTTTCAGTATTGGTATTCAGCAACTGGAAAACGGTAACTTCCCTGAATTCTCCAAAAGGGCTATTGTTTGAAATCTGAATCTTGTAATTAGCCGTTTCATTTTCTTTTACATTATACAATGTCTGAGTTTGGGAAACGGAGCTGGAAGCATCATCCCATATTGCAATAGAAGGATTATCCCTTGCAATTGTTCCCGGCTCGTACGGACAGGAACTTCTGCCACCTACCAGTTCAAATGATGGAGTATGACCGGGATGAACCCCCTGAATCACCGTTACACTAAACTGATCAAACTCATCATCATCCGCAAGCGTAAAGGAGGTTGTATTGGCTCTTTCCTTTGTAGAAGAACGGGAAGCCGTTTGGGTATATGCCCAGCTTGCTTTAAAGTAAGGCCAGTTTTCTGCTTCGGTTACTCCGACCGACCAACCAAAACCAGCAGCCACATCTACTTTAAAAAAGGGTCCAAATTTAAACTCTCCTTCTCCGGTGAAAGACTCATCCCGGGCGAAAGTTGTGGCATGCACATTTTCCTGAGATTCAGAATACTCCACTCCATTACTGAAAGTAATATTTTTGGCAGGCAAGCCTAATAATCCCAGTCTGGAAGCTGTGTCGAGAATCGCTTTTCCGCTATTATTGTTAAGTTTCAATGCATCAGACTTATATTCCCAATTTTTTACAAACCACGGGAATTCAGCATCTGAATAGTTATTACTATTCTTATTATTGTATGACCAACCTACAGCGTATTTCCCATCATCCATATAAGGATACACATGCTCCAGATGATAAATTGCGGTTCTTGCCACATTGTAAGCCCAAAGCGTATTTTCGTCCCAAGGTCTGAATTTATCCGCAGGAATTGTATCTTTATTGGCTACATCTTTTATGCTATATGTTGCTTTTACAAACTCATCGGTATCATATCCTTCGATTTTCTCCTTTTGTGATTTAGTAATTTGCCCATCCTTAATCTTGGCAAATTCTCCAGTACAATACCCTTCTTTCCATTTTACAATCTCTGCTCTTCGTTTTTGAGAAACCTTGGTGGATACTTCGTGTGAACATAAGTCATAATAGGGCAGTGTCTGCTTTCTGTGATACAACTTAATTTGCTCCCACCCATTGATATATCCATTGACTTTATCCTTTGCCTGCTGTTTGGGAAGAATCTGATTGTCTTTTCCTCTTAATACAAGCGTACCCGCATCAATTTGTTTGAGCTGCTCCTGATATCCTTCCAGCAAGTGTTCAATATGTTGCATGGTGTACATCCATGAGGTCTGAACACTATTTGGCGAAAACTGAATACTCATGATTTTGGCTGTTGAATCACAGTTCACCGCCTTAATCGTTTGTGCCAATCCGTATTGTGCGGCAATTCCGGTACCCACAATCACATCCCCTTCCCCTGTATCTTCTCCGGAGTCAGTCGTAGTGGAAATTCCGGTAGAAGTACTAAAGGTAACCGCATCCAATTTGTTGGTAGCATTGGTTTTTCCCCAGACCTGTTCTATTTCAAACTTCCAACCGATTCCCAGTGAAAACGAAAACTCTCCGCCAACACCCCCATTCCCAACGTTTTCGTATGATTCACCAAACTCATAAGAAACACTTGTTCCGGCTTCAATGCTTGCAGAACTATTGTCTCCATACGGTTTATGTACTACATACATCGGCAATTTAATCTGATCAGCACTACCCAATTCTACGACGATGTCATTTCCGGGTAATGGAGCAGTACCTTCTACCAGCACAGCAAACGTTTTGATACCCAGCAGCTCATCCTCATTGGAACGATACTCGACTGTCATTGTGTATTTATGCGGGCTTACAAGGTTCGGGTCTCCGGCTTGAAAACGATAAAGATTAAACTGGTCAGTAAGTACATTAAACAGAATCGTAGTATCCTTAGCGACTGCGGCTGCGTTTCGGATAATCAGTTTTCCGGTTTTATTCGAGCAAAGCACCCCGTTATAGTTGCTTTCTGCTCCAAATCTTAACCAGTATGTTTTTCCCTGCTCTACTACTGCAAACTCCTGAGGTGTGCCCTCACAAATCTTATTCGTAAATCCGGATTTCACACTGACGATCGGAGGCGTAAAATATACAAAGGTTCTCTTAGTGGAGTCATCCCTTACAGTCTGTGTCTGTGCATAAAGATCGTTTTCAATATGCAGCTTGGAGAGCTTCAGTGCCTGCGGGCGATAGCGCAGATAATTGACTACAAGCTCTGTCTGTGTATTCAGATTGACCACATCCTCCACGTTTATCATTACATCCAGCGCAGGAATTTTCAACGTTGCCCCTCCATTCAGGTCGGTCTCAAACACTTTACTGTAACATCCCTTGGAATCCTTTACCCTGATTTTATACTTCCCGCCAAGTATCGGCGTAGAGCAGGCATTGGTAAGCTGAACAGGCACAACATAGGTAAGTGTGTCCAAAAAGTCCAGCGTATTGGATTCAGCAAAAGACGGGGTAATTACGAACGCGGTATCTCCCTGAGGCGCAAACTGATATTTCTCGGTTTTTGTCTGAGTATTAAACGTTACTGTACGGGTATTGGGAACCCGAAGCACTACCGAATACAGATTCAATTTGAAAGGATCCACCACTACACTGTAATTCCCCTCTTTATCTGTATAAACCGAATTAATGGTATCGCGGCTACCGTCATTGTAAACATAAAAAGGCATTACCTGAATACTGTCCAAACCACAGCTTACGTCCTTCCGGGCAATATTTCCCTTGATGATATAAGAGGACTTATCAAAGAAATTAACACTCTGAGCAGTAGGGTTGGAAGCATTGATAGAAGCAGTAACCGGATTTTCCAAAAACTCATGCGTACGGTATTCTGCCGTTACACTGTAAGTTGCGTTTCCGCTTCCATAGTACATATTAGGAATAATATAGTTTCCGCTTCCGTCAGTAGTAGCCTCATAGATAAAATAATTATTATCAATAAAAGCAGTAGCAGTAAGTTTTACCCCCCCTACTCCAGCAGAAGAAGCAGTGGTCAATACCTTTCCTTCAATCTGACCATCCGGGCGGCTCCAGCCCTCAGAAGGATAGCGGCGTTGTTCCATATCACTGTGATAAACCGCTACTTCATAAATGTATTTCTTACCGGGGATACCCGTAGCGTCAAAGTATAATCTGTCGGTTTTGGAAGCAGTTCCTATCAGGATACCGTCTCTGAAAACCCGGAATCCACCGATTTCTTCATCCACACCTGTAAATATCCAGTCTATACGGGTTTGCCCGTTTATAGTACCCTGGGTTGCATAGACAGTATCCACATCCCCTAAAGGTTCAATATATAATTTATTCGCAGAGCTCGACCCGATAAAGGCGTGATGATTGCCCAGACTAACCGTTGCCCCCCCAAAAGGATAGGTCTGAATTAGGTTCCATTGATTATTGGAACCTTTATAGTACAAATAGGCTTTTCCTCCATTCGGAGCACTTGGAGCAGAAGCAAGCAACCACTTACCATTAATATCTAT
Source organism: Bacteroidia bacterium (assembly GCA_019695295.1). Classification (GTDB taxonomy): domain Bacteria; phylum Bacteroidota; class Bacteroidia; order J057; family J057; genus JAAFHL01. The sequence continues at coordinate 18,646 of JAIBAH010000061.1, forward strand.
CGAACTACCGAACTTATCCCCAGGCATACCGCTAGGGTTGGGAATAGCAACAGGGACTGACCATGGGGAGGGATTGGTACCAAATGGAGGGTACATATCTGATAAAATATTATTTCTGTGATATACATATACTTTTCCACCTCCATTATCATCCGGTGCACCTGCTGCTAAGTCATAATCCGCTGAGTATGCCATCGAAACGCCCAGGTTTGCAGCGAAAGCGATACCATTGGGATAGGGAAGCGCACCCACTAACCCGATTGACCCAATACTCGGGTCAAACAAATAATATTCAAATAGATTATCTGTACTCGTCCCACCCGGACGTGCGATTACAAAATGTCTTTGATTCGCTGCCACTTCTTGACCGAAACGTCCGTTAGGAATCGCACCGGTTTGCCAATTTGAACCATTTCCATAAACTTGTAAATTTACCCCTCCGGCATTAGCATTAAATTCAGGAAAACCGAACAAAACAGGGTGTGTATTCACAATACCGAGGCTATTGGTTGAAACGGATAAATCACTTATTCCCACACTTTTGGGTCTCTCACCGTTAGCAAAAGCAGGTTGAAAATATGCCTCATAGGTAGGAACTCCAATAGGATTGGGGAGCTTGGCTACGTAGCATTTCTCATTAGAGAAAGACCACGGACTGACAGATATCATCATATCCCCCGCCAATGCCACATCGTAGCCAAATTCATTTGCCCCGCCCGCACCGGGTCTTGTATCCTCTTTGGTAAACACATGCTGTATTTTCGCATTCGCATCCAATTGATACAAATGTATCGCCCCATTCATATTAGAGAGAGCCGGAGCACCTACTAATACCATGTTTTGGTAGGCATCCGTACTTGCGCCAAAACTACTCGCCGCAACTCCCTGAATGCTATTCTGAAGCGGAGCAGAATAACCATTGTCTCCTGCTGAATAGGCAGAATAGTAACGGGTTGCATTGATTTCTCTGTACGCTCTCAGGGTATAATTACCACTCGTAGAGAAGATAAGATGATTAAATTCTCTTGCGCCCTTTTCTGCTTCTCCTACCTTAGTGCCATCTCTGTAAATTTCAAAACCATTCACTTCTGCAAGAGAGCTGTAATTCCATGTAACCTTTACATAACTTTCATAAGTCCCATCCGTAGCAGCTGCCGTAAGCGGTGTAGCTGGTACCGGATAAGTAACAGCCCCTGCACTGGTTGGTGAAAAACAGTTACACAGGGCGGAGAAGAAGTTGGTTCCCTCTCTGTAGGAGTAAGCCTGAACAGAATAAGTATAGTTAACTCCCGGAACTCCGTCTTTATGCCAGTAGGTTAATACTCCATTTATCGCACTGCTGAACGCTACTGTATCCTGATCAATTACAGTAGAGCCCTGAGTAATATTGACAAGAAATCCTCTTGCTCCCTGTTCAGCATAAACCCAGCGCAGACGAATCATCCCGATTGTATCTTTCTGAGTTGCATTATAAGGCTGTGCAAGCGTAGGGAATATCAGTGGCGCAGCAGAAACTCCATTCGCATTATAGGCTACTCCGTCGTGATTCAGGTATGCCTGCACTTTATAGGTATATTGCACATCCGGGAATGCAGTATAATCCTTGAAACCCAGTGAATCTTTAGGAAGATTTGCAATAATATTTTCATCTCTGTACACTAAATAGCCATCAGCATTGGCGGAAGGATAAGTCCATGAAAGATTTACATGGTTTTGTGCACGGTTGATAGTGCCTGAACAAGTAGTAGGATTTGTAACAGTTGTAGTAGGAACTGTTGCCGTAAAATCACTTACATCTTTAATTTCAGGGAACGACAACAAAAGTTCCGCAGGCTGAGAGTAATAAAAAGCCGTTCCGATTTTGCGGATAGCCGTAACGGTATAACGATACTGCTGAGCGGGCAGCCCGTCAAAATCTTCATAAATCAAGGCATCTCCTGCATTAAGTGTTGCCACAGGATTTCCGTTTCTTTCTACAGTATAGCTCGTATGATTATCCCATTTATGGGCCCATTCCAAACGAAGGGCATTACCCATAGGTACAGCCGTAAGGTAAACCGGAGCCTCCAATACAGGCATAGTTGCATTCGTGAAACTGTATGGAGAATACACCTTTTGCCCATTTACCGTCTTGTAAGTACGAACCTGATAGAAATATTCTATTCCGGGTGCTCCTTCTTCATCCCAGAAAATATAGGGCGAACCATTGAGAACCGTACCAATTTTCACAATACCCCGGTAAATTTCAGCTCCCTCAAAATCATTATTTGCCAATGACCATGTAATGGCCATACGGTATTGCGCAGCGTCCGGAGTAGCTTTTACTACAACGACCTCAGAAGGAGCATCCGTATTCAGGATTTCCGGCGTATAGGTCGATGTAAAATTCACAGAATATTTATCATCCACTGCATTCACCATAAAAGTCTGCTGTGCTGCAAGATTCGTATTATTATAATTGGATAACGTCTGAGTAATTCCGTTATTATAAGCATCTGCCATTACGGTATAGGTGATTCCGGGCTGAGCAGGAACCCCTACCTGATAATATCCGGTTGAATCCGTAATTGCCCTTGCAAAAAATGCGGTAGCCTGAACATAAATATCTATTTTTGGCAGACCATACTGTCCGTTACTACTATACACTCTTCCACTAAGCATTTTGTGAGATCTCGCTTGTCCTAATGCACCTGCTCTTTGAGAAGTATTTGCTCCATAGACTGCTTCAACCTGATAGAGATGCATTGCCCAGTCGGAAACCCCCGTATCCTGGAAAGAACGCGCCTCTGTTTCAAGCGTAGCAAGCAAGATACTATCTCTGTAAATTCTGAACCTGGAAAGTGCATATTCAGGATAATCCCATGAAAGACGTACCTGATTTGAAAGCGTTGTAGAAGCAGAAAAATTTGTTGGAAGGATTGGGGTATTCACTCCCGGTGCTGCATTTCCTGATGCGGAAGAAGAAGAAGTACTAAACACTTTTACGCCGTTTATTTCCCTGTATGCTCTGAGATAATAACTTCTGGTAAAGGCATTATTCGTAAAATGACGGTATGAACTTACCCTTGGATTCAGATAGGCTAAGGTATCAAAAGCAGCTCCATTGGCTACAGTAAGCACCTGACCATCTATATTCCTGACAGTAGCGGTTGCATTGAGCGGAGTCCAGCTTAGTCTGACCTCTCCGCTTATGGCATTGCCGGAAGAAGTTTTGGTTGCAGTAAGTCCGGTTGGACTGGCTATCGCAGGCAGGACTGCATTTACGTTTACCGGATTGGCTTCCGCAAAAGAGGAATCAGAAAGGTTCGTAAACGGTCTTACAGAATAAGCATAAGATCCCGGCAAAACCGTTTTGTCTTCAAATGCAAATAAAGGTATTCCTTTTGGTAAAACGCCAATGAGTGTGTTGTTTCTATACACTCTGTATCCGTCAAAGTTAAAAGCAGCATTACTGAGAGAAGCGGGATTTGTCCAGCCCAAACGAATGCTGTTTCTTCCTGCCGGAACGGTAGCAGTCAAAGCACTCACTACCGGCAACGCAGGCAATGCAATAGAAGTAGTTACTCCTGCCGACTCATAAGTTACCTGATTTACCATTTTTCGCGCTTTTAGTTCATACGCGTTGGTCATATTGGGGGTAGCGGTAAGGTCAGTATAAGTGAGGGGAGAAACTCCTAAAGTTGCTATTTTCACCCCGTTTCTGTAAAGATTATACCCGTCAATATTCGTAAGCGTACTTACCCACGTCAGCGTTACCCTGTTCAATGACTGAGTTGCGCTCAGAGATGCCGGAGCACCTACAACAGGGAACATCAGCGTATCCAAAAGGGTTTTTGTAGTTACTACCCCATTCAGCAGCTTATACCCTTTAAGGCTGTAAATATAATTGGCTCCCGGCATTCCACTCAAATCATTGAAGGTATAGGAAGCCCCAAGTGCATTGGCTATATTATTCGTAGTTCCAATTAACACATTTTCTCTGTAAATATCAAATACAGTCGTATCATTCCCACCGGAAGTAGGATAATTCCAGACCATATTTACACGATTTTGAGTGGACTGAGGGATAGCCACAAATCCCGTTACTCCCAGCGGTGTCTGACTTACAATAAATCCCGTAGAATCCTTGAAATCGGTATTCTGCTTGTTAAACATTGCATCAGTCAGGTTTACGGTTTTGGGATTATTATAAAAATCATGATTGGCATAATTGGCATTAAGGACAAAGTTCCTGTCAATTCCATAATAAATACCCGTAAAGCTATAATACCCGTTGATATCTGTAATAGCAGTATCTCTGTAAGTACTATCCGAAGGCGTACTCAGGAAAACCTTTGCTCCCCTGACAGCAAAACCGCCATCATTTGTGGTGATACGACCAGAGATTGCCCCCCTTGGAGCCACACTTCCCGTATCCACTACTTCAAGTACGGTATTAGTACTTTCCTGAAGCACTAACTTATACTGACTACTCTTTCCATAAACCGGATTTTGGTCTGTAAAGGAAGTAGTACCTGCGGAAAGACTTGCAATCGTAGTACCGTCCCTCACAATCTGGATCGGGTATCCGTACGCAGAAAGGTTATTCCAGGATAACGCAACCCTATCAGGGAAAGCATTATCCGAAGCACTAAAGTTTACATTCAAAGTACCGCCCATATCACAAACCTGAGTCGGAGCGGTATATTGAAGCGTATTGGAATGTGTCTCTATACAATAATTGTAAGAAGTCCCACTTACCAAAGACATCGAATCCTCTGCTCTAAACGCGTCGGTATAGGTCATAACCGAATCTATCTCAGTAGTTCCTCCGACAGAAGCAATCTGAACTCCGTTTCTGTAAATTTTAATTTCCTCACTTAATCTGGATTTATTTTTCCAGGAAACGGTAACTTCCTTTAAGCCGTTATCCGTAGCGGTTACCTGAACCGGAGGCGAGAATGCAGTAGTACTACCTGTAGCTGAAAATAGATTACAAGAAGTAGCCGGCGCACCGGAACCAATCTGATGCATCGTTAAGGTATAGGATCTGGACTGACCCGGCCCCACAAAATGCTTGTAACTGCCCGTAACAGGAGTATAATTAGGCGTAGCACTATAAGCCACTGCAGCCATTGTCGTCCCTGTAGTATTCGCGGCACCGTCCGCTATCGTAGCCGCATCCGTTGCAGCTGCAGTAGCACTTACTGTATTCCAGGTAAACCAAAGTGCCAGATCATTTTGTGCCACATTGGAGATAGTCGTCAGAAAACGGCTATTGGCTATTTCCGTTTGATTTCTCACCCTTCTCCATAAGCGTATTTCTCCAACCTGACCATTACTGTAATTATCAATCATTTTGTAAGAATACCCTGCCCCGTTTTTTAAAGTAGCACTACCGGGAGTAACACTTACTTCACTCTTAAACTCCCCGTCCGCATACAGCATCAACTTTGACCCATTCGATACAACCGCAATATGCACCCATCTGCCTGCCGGAATTGCAGCAGGATTCCCTACCGGAAAAGTATAGGGAGTACCACCCAAAATTACCTGAAGTTGCTGTGCATTCAAAAACTGAAGACTCACATCATTGATACCAGTGTGCTCATTTTTGAAAATCACCCCATTACTCATCCCGTTATTATGCTTTACCCAGGTTTCCATTGTCCAGTATGTGACATCCTGACCTCCGTTAATTCCGGAATTGATTGTGTAGGAACTTCCGTTAGATCCATTCACAACGGCATTAAATACAGGCTGTTGTGCCCCCACATAATCAGACATATTAGGGATATTTACCGTATGAATCATCTGACTATTTGCCTGATTCGACAAAGTAAGATACACTCCCTGACTATAAGGAGTGCCCGCACTCAGCAAACACGGATCCACAGGAAGCGTCCAGTCCAATTGAATATAAGCATCATTGTTCGTAGAAGCCAGAAACTGAGCTGCCGGCGCAAGATATACAGTCACCGGATTAGACCAGCTACTGTAATTCCCCGAACCACAAGCAGAACGGAGATAGAAATCATATCCAATACCCGGATTCAGCCCCGTTGCAGTAACTGTTGTAACGTTGGCAGAAACCTCCCCGGAGGTAACCGAACTCGCCCCGGAACCAGAACCCGTCAGTACCATTTTCCACTCATAGCCAGAAGTCCCCGCAATATTCGTCCAGGTCGCAGTAGCTGTATTCGTTCCCACCACACTAATTGGATTCACTACCGGAGCATTAATACAACCCTGAGGACGAACAGAAATATCATCCAGAGACATTGTCATCACAGAAGCCGTACTTGTTCTTGTAGCCAGCCACCCAAAATAATAAACCCCACTCGTTGTGGGAGTGAAGGTACTGCTGCTGAGCGCATCATTCTGTGTGGTTACCGTAATATTTGCCAGCGTAGTGGCATTCATATCCGATGCGTTAGGCGAAGTACCTCTGTACAGTTTCAGGTTTCCTCCCGTTCCATTGTTTCCCGAATACTTAAAACTGATTTCATAAGGCACTCCCGCCTCAAGCGTAATGGCTCCTGTCCAGAGCCAGTCATTCATCGTCCATTTACTCAAACTAAACCTGGGGTTCGTTCCCGTTGGATTGGACGTTTCCCAGTTGAGATTGTTGTTTGCAACTAAATTAGTGGCTTTCCAGCACGAAGGCAAAGCCGGCGGACTGACACCACTCAGGTTCTCCATAAAAGGCATCCCCACAGGGGCGCAACCCGTCATAAAACTTACCGGACCGATTTCAACGGAAGAAGTTCCCAAAGCCGTACACTGCGTTTGAATAAACGCCTTGTAAGCCGTTGAAGGAGAAAGGCCGGTCGCAGTAGCATTGTTTCCGGCAACAACTCCGGAAGCAATCAGTTGCGTCTCGCCGGCGTCCATTACCCACCATGAATAGGCGGCAACTACCCCGGAAACCGTTGTCCATTGCACCCTGGCCGAACTATTCGTTACCGAAGTAACGTTTAATCCTGAAGGAGCCGGACACTGAGCAAAAACCTGAGACATAAACGTCGCCAGGAAAAAAAGAAAAACTCCTTTTTTTACAAGGGGCGAATGTAGAATCTGATTTCTTTTGAATAATTCAATCATAATAAATTAAAATAAAGTTAAAGTAACCCTTAATAAATAAACACCGGCAAAGGTATATCTATATTCTGCCTCTTGTCAATAAGTGGTAGCACGTATTTTTCGGTCAGAGAAAAAATTCCTGATAGTAAAAATTCGCCCTTGCAGGTGTTTTTCACCTGCAAGTATAAGGCAGGATGGTAGTCTTTTTTCGCCCTTGCAGGTGTTTTCTTCGCCCTTGCAGGTGTTTTTCACCTGCAAGTATAAGGCAGGATGGTAGTCTTCTTCGCCCTTTTTTTCGCCCTTGCAGGTGTTTTTCACCTGCAAGTATAAGGCAGGATGGTAGTCTTTTTCGCCCTTGCAGGTGTTTTTCACCCCCGCAAGTATAACCAGGCAGATAGCCTTCGGCACACCAGCAACGGATTAGCCCAAAAAAGACCGCCACCTGTAAGATACAAGTGGCGGAACTGTTTGAGGTAAATCAGAGTTTA
>JAIBAH010000062.1 GCA_019695295.1 Bacteroidia bacterium
ATAAATATTCTGAATATTTGGCGTAATTGATTTGCATATCTTATTGTTTCTTTCTAAATTTGTCCGCAACTTAAGTCTTTTCGATTTATTAACAAATAATTATTTCCCCCAAATGCGTAAGTCCTAAGTTAAATACTTTATAGGAAGCCCCTACTCTGTGCATATGTGGAAAAATACCAATCAAAGAAATGGGGGTATTGGAAGAATTATTTGCCTGATGAAAAGTTTTGATAGTATTGGCAGGAATAAATAACGGGCCGTCCAGCATATCATCGGTATGTGTAAGCATAGGTTTTGTAAAAACCTCCCGGATTACAGGTGCACTGGTATAGGAAATATTGATTTTTGTATCATCGGTTTGTCCCTGAGAGCCGGGTGCATAGTGTACTTCTATGGCAAAATAAGCACCTGCCGGAATTTTAAAACCCATATCTGCAGGAAGTATTGTAGGCCCCTGACCGGGAGCCCAGGCACCTATCCATTCCGCCGCACTGGTGATAGGCCCAACACCAAAACTGCCGAATCCCGGGCCGGGATCAAGGTTGTCGTATTGGAAAGAAGCCTGAGTCGGGTCATAATAAAATACGATATGATGTACGATAGAAGGATTTCCCGGTTGGTATTCTATCTGATTAATATATACATCTGAGGAAAAGCCGGACGTCATTACGAACGTGCGGTAAACATCATTACTGCTGTTGATGGTATATTGCGGAATCTGCACCGTTTTATCAATTACAGAAAGCTGAGTATTGGGGTTATATACCGGAGGAGCAGGAGCATTGGCCGGATTTCCTTCGGGCTTTCCATTATTTACCCAGTCAGTGATGGCATTGATTTCATTTTGAGTAAGAATGTTTTCATCCTTAAAGTGCCGGTAATCTGCGTCCGGCTTCCAGGGGGGCATTTCGCCGCTCTGAACGGCAGAGGCCAGATCCACATAAGGAACGGAGGCTTCGGAGTAGGTCATAAGCGGAAACGTACCGATGCCTCCCTGATGATGACAACTTGTACAGTGAGCATATAAAATAGGCGCAATGTCGTCGGCCCAGGTCGGAGTCTGACTATATCCCGACCCAAAAGACAAAGCCGCAACACCTGTAAAAATCAATTTGACTATTGTTGATTTCATGATATTTACTTAAATATTTATTTTCGCCAAAGATACAAAAAAAATCAAAACATTTTCATTCTACCCGTGATTTTCTCTCCTTACCCCCTACATGATAAAGGGTATTTTGGCCTTTGGCTGTAATTTGAGAGGACAGGCACTTACTTATTCTGTAACTTTCTTTACTTTCGCATTTTATTAAAAAAATAAAAATACATAAGAATGAAAAAAATATCAGGCTTACTCTGTTTACTTTATTTAAGTATAACGCTTACGGCTCAGGACTCAGGTCCCAAAACAGGCTCAACCGGACTAAGGCTTCGCGACCCTTTCAAGCAACTTGAGGAGGAACTTCCTACTCCCAATACTTATCGTACCGCTTCAGGAGCACCCGGACACGAATACTGGCAACAACAGGCGGATTATAAAATGCAGTTGCAACTGGATGACAATAACCAGAAACTGTATGGAACGGAAACCATTACCTATACCAATCATTCTCCGGATGTGCTCACCTATCTTTGGCTGCAACTGGATCAGAATCTGTTCCAGAAAAATGCTGACGCACAACTGACAAGGACAGAAAAAATCAGCGAAGGCAGGGTATATTATAATGACGTACTTCGTCAGTTTTCGGATTATGATGGGGGTTTCAAAATTGAGTATGTACAAACTACCGATAAAAAGCCACTAAAATATTCTATCAACAAAACGATGATGCGGGTGGATTTGCCTGAATCCCTGAAACCCGGAGGTAAATATAGTTTTTCGATTAAGTGGTGGTACAATATCAATGACCGGGATAAGGTTGGCGGACGTTCAGGCTACGAATATTTCCCCGATGACAAAAACTATCTTTATACAATTGCGCAGTTTTTTCCAAGAATGTGCGTCTATAATGAAGTGGTGGGCTGGCAACACAAACAGTTTCTGGGAGCGGGCGAATTTACCTTGCCTTTTGGTAATTATGAAGTAAGCCTTACGGTTCCGGCTGATCATATAGTGGGGGCTTCTGGTGTATTGCAAAATCCGAATGAAGTACTCACTCAGGAACAGCGTCAGCGCTGGGAAAAAGCGGGTCAGTCATTTGATAAACCAGTACTCATCGTTACGCAGGCCGAGGCTGAGAATGCAGAGAAAACCAAAAACAATGAATCCAGAACCTGGGTATTCAAAGCCGAAAATGTAAGGGATTTTGCGTTTTGCTCTTCCCGTAAATTTATCTGGGACGCAATGGCTGTCAATATCGGAAACAACAAGAGAATGGCGATGTCTTACTATCCAAAGGAAGGAAACCCCTTGTGGGAACAATATTCTACCCGGGTTGTCGCACATACAATCAAAACCTATTCTAAATATACCATTGATTATCCTTATCCGGTTGCAATCTCTGTTCATACCAAAAATATCGGAATGGAGTACCCCATGATTTGCTTTAACGGAGGAAGACCCGAAAAAGATGGCACTTACTCTGAAGGAACCAAGTACGCAATGATTGGGGTGATTACACACGAAGTAGGCCACAACTTTTTTCCTATGATTATCAATTCCGATGAAAGACAATGGACCTGGATGGACGAGGGCCTTAATACTTTTGTTCAGTTTCTCACAGAGCAGGAGTTTGAAAAAAATTATCCTTCCAGAAGAGGATTTGCGTGGAAAATTACGGATTACATGAAAAGCGATAAGAGTACACTGGTTCCAATTATGACCAACTCGGAGTCTTTACTGCAATTCGGAAATAATGCATACGGAAAACCCGCGACCGCCCTGAATATTTTAAGAGAGACGATTATGGGCAGAGAGTTGTTTGATTATGCCTTCAAGGAATATTGCAGAAGATGGGCTTTCCGTCATCCTACACCGGCTGATTTGTTCCGGACAATGGAAGATGCTTCTGCCGTAGATCTGGACTGGTTCTGGTGGGGTTGGTTCTACACAACGGATAATGTAGAGATTGCCCTGGAGGATGTGAAATGGATGCAGCCCTCCACCCAGAATCCGGAGATTGAAAAGCCCCTCTCAGAGCAAAAAGAGAAAAATTCACCGGAATATATTTCAGAGCAGTATTATCAGGCTATGAATCCGGAGCCTTTAATGACGCGGGATCCTATGGTAAAGGACTTTTATACTTCCTACGATAAATTTAAACCTCAGAAATGGGAAATCGCTGAATATGAAAAAGTTGCTGCTACTTTGACTCCCGAAGAGAAAAAAATCCTGAGTGCCGGATACAACTTTTATGAGTTGCAGTTCAAAAATAACGGAGGTCTTGTAATGCCATTGATTCTTCAGTTTGAATTTACAGACGGCACAAAAGAAATCAGAAAAATCCCCGTGGAAGTATGGAGATACAATGCGGAAAAAGTAACCAAAGTCTTTATGTTTGAAAAAGAAGTAAAAGAGATTGTACTGGATCCGTATCTGGAAACTGCGGATGTGGATGTATCCAACAACTACTTCCCGCCAAAAAATGTACCTACCCGTTTTCAGTTATATAAAGGGAATCAATGGGGAAAATGGGACTCTGACGGAAACGAAAATCCCATGCAGAAAGCAAAACAAAAATAAAGCGAAAGGATAAAAAACAAAAGAGGCTGAAAAGAATAATCTCGTCAGCCTCTCTTTTTTTCTTATTTTTTTAATTAAGCGTAAGCAGATTCTTTTCCCAGTTTTATTACCAGAAGATAATAAAATACCGGACGATATTTGCTTCTTTCAGAAGAACCAATCTGTTTGCATACAGCCTCAATCGCTTCGTCAAGTGCAGGGGAGTCGGTCATACCCAGTTTTTTGATTAAGAAGTTGGTTTTCACTCTTTCTTTTTCGGAAGAATCGCTGCAGGAAACAGTAGAAGAGTCCTTGTTGTAGATAGATGGGCCTAAGCCTTTTGCAACCGCAGTTAATAATGCGTCGTCTGCAGATACGCCAATACCTGATAATTGTGCTTTGTAGTCAGCCATTAAATCATCGAATTTGCTCATAATAATCTAAATTGTTAGATGGTGAAAAATAAATTTTTACGTTTTTACCCCAAAGTCATCTCTGAGTTATTCAGTAAAACACGACAAAGCTATAAAATATTTTATCATAATCAAAATCCGAATATGTTTTTTAATTATTTTATGTTCTTTTTTTTTATCTGCGCTTTTTTTCCGTAATTTTGTGATAAATTTAAGTTATTATTGAAAAATGGAAGTAAAGGAAACCCTGAATTTTATAGAGGAAATTATAGAGGAGGATTTAAAAAAAGGAACTCACGGAGGAAGGGTACACACTCGTTTCCCGCCGGAGCCTAATGGTTATCTTCATATCGGACACGCCAAAAGTATCTGCCTGAATTTTGGACTGGCACAAAAATATGGTGGCAAAACCAATCTGAGATTTGATGATACCAATCCCGTTACAGAAGAGACGGAATACGTGGAAAGCATCCGGAACGACGTTCGGTGGCTGGGTTTTCAGTGGGATGCCGAATACTACGCATCTGATTATTTTCACCAACTCTATGAGTGGGCACTGGTGCTGATAGACAAAGGCCTTGCCTATGTGGATGATTCTACTTCCGAAGAAATCGCAGCACTGAAAGGAACTCCTACTTCTGCAGGGAAAGACAGTCCCTTCCGAAGCAGAAGCATTGAAGAAAACCGCCGGCTGTTTGTGGAGATGAAAGAAGGAAAATATCCGGACGGAAGCAGAGTGCTGAGGGCCAAAATTGATATGGCACATCCGAATATGATTATGAGAGACCCGATTCTTTACCGGATCAAAAATGCCGCTCATCACAGAACCGGAAATAAATGGTGTATTTATCCAATGTATGATTTTGCGCATGGTCAGTCAGATTCTATCGAAAAAATCACGCATTCCATCTGTACGCTGGAGTTTATCCCGCATCGCGCCCTCTATGACTGGTGTATCGACAATCTGGAAATATTCCCTTCCCGTCAGTATGAATTCGCACGCCTCAATCTTACTTATACTATCATGAGTAAGCGTAAATTGCTGGAACTGGTAAACGGAGGACACGTCAAAGGATGGGACGATCCCCGTATGCCAACTATCTCCGGGCTTCGCAGAAGAGGGTTTACACCCGAAAGTATCAGGGAGTTTGCCAAAAGGGTGGGCGTAGCCAAAAGGGAAAATATCATTGAAGTTCAGTTGCTGGAATATTGTATCCGGGAAGACCTGAATAAAAAAGCGCACAGGGTAATGGCCGTAATGGACCCCGTGAAACTGGTAATAACGAACTATCCGGAAGGAAAATCTGAGCACCTTACAATCGAAAATAATCCCGAAGATACGGAAAGCGGCACAAGAGAAGTCCCTTTCTCCAGAGAATTGTACATTGAAAGGGAAGATTTTATGGAGAACCCTCCAAAGAAGTACTTCCGTCTGTTCCCGGGAGGAATGGTACGCCTTAAGGGTGCCTATATTATTGTTTGTGATTCGGTTATCAAAGATGATTCCGGCAATATCGCAGAAATTCACTGCTCTCTGATAGAAAACAGCCGGAGTGGAAACGACCAAAGCGGACTGACCGTAAAAGGCACGATACACTGGGTCTCGGCTCCGCATGCCGAAAAAGCAGAATTAAGACTGTATGACAGATTGTTTACGGATATCAACCCTACCGGACATGATGATAAAGACTTCAAAGAATTTATCAATCCGGACTCCTTAAAGGTAATTTCTGCTTTTATAGAGCCTTCTCTGAAACAGGCAAAGGCGGGTATATCCTATCAGTTTATCAGAAAAGCGTATTTCTGTGTGGACTCAGACTCTACGCCTGAGAACATGGTATTTAATCAGACGGTTACATTAAAAGATGCCTGGAATCCTTCCAAAGGGTAAATCTTTTGTAAAACAAATAAAAAACCTCAGCGTACACTTTACGGCTGAGGTTTTTCTTTTATATTTCTGCAAGGGTTAATGATCCCCTATTCCAGCATTAGGATTGAGTTTGGAGTCCAGCATCATTTGATTTCTGTCCTCGTAATCAATTGTGGCTTTGTTTCGTGCGCGGGCATTTCCCTGAATGAAATCCCTCCATCTTGGGTTTTTTACTTCGCCGTATTTGGAGGAATGGAGTAGTTCATAGGTTCCGGTGGCCTGGTCGGTATCACAAAACACGAAAATTACTGCACTTTGAGTTTCGAGGCGGTCGTATCTCCAGATTTCATAAGGAAGCAGACCTGACTCCGCCGGAAAACTTTCCACACCGTTGGGTTTGCCGTATTTCATTAATACTCTTCCTCTGTCAGTGCGCCAGCCTTCGGTATTAGTGGCTTTGTATTGCTGATTGGCATATTCAACTTTTTTCAGGTGAAGCCCCCAGAATAAATCCACGCTTCCTTTCGCTTCCGCATCTACCCTCTTTTGCCAGAAAGAATACAGATAATCTTTTTTCTGGGTAAGATTTTCGAGGGATTTTGCCATGGATACTTCGGAAGAGTTACTGATAAATTGCATCGTTCTGATATAATAGGAGAGTTCTTCTTCTGAGTATTTATCAAAAACACCGGAATTGTCTTTTGCAAGCGTCAAAGGCCGGTCATTCTGAAGTTTCAGTACATCAAATCTTCTGGAGACTCTTTTTATTACATTGTTTTTTTCGCCCAGTACTTCAATCACTAATTCATACGCATCAGAAGGCAACTTCGAGATATTGAAATTTCCGGTTAATATATCAAAGGAAGTAGCCGGTTTTTTATGGGTTTTGGTGTATTCAAAGAGGATTTTTTCATCCCGTAGAATCTGGGTTCTGACGAAATAGGCATTAGAGAAAACTTTATCGCTGTGATACATTTCCACATAATAATTGAGTTGCTCCCGTTCCAGATAAAAGCCGTTGGTATTAAAAGGAATAATTTCAAACCCATTTTTGAAATAAGGACTACTTTCATCTTTAGACTCAGCAAAAGACGAAATAAACTCAATATCACTGAATGAAAAATCATCAGCTGCAGAAGGTTTTACTTCAAATTCATACAATGCAACCGACGGTTTCGCGTTAGGAGCATGAATATCTGTGGCCTCCGCTACAATCCGGTATTTTCCCTCCGAAAGCTGGGTTCTTTTGATATAGCGGAAAGGCTTGCTTCTCCGGGTGGACTCAAGGGAGTCTTCTGCTTCTAAGCTTATCAGGTTAAAATTATCTCCCTGAATCAGAGCAGAGTCCTTGTCATTGATTTTATACAGAAAATAAAGGATATTTACCGTTCCCTGAAATTTACCGTTTTTACCCGGCACAAAACTCACCGTACTTCCATCAATTGAAATATAAGTCTCAATATAGGGATTTCCCTCCAGATTACTATATTGACAAACATCCAGAAACATCCAAACGTTTCCCGCACGAACAGTAGCAAGACTTACAAAAAGGCATACTAAAAATACATAAATATTTCTCATATAATCAAATTGAAAATTTTAGCATAAAGATACGATTAATTTCTGATATTTTTTCATAATTTTTTCCCTGTATTACTCACTTTTTAAAATGCTTTTTATACTAAAGCATAATTATAATATATAAAGCAGTATAAAAATGAGGGTTGAGTACACCGGAAGGCTTTATACAGTAAGATTTTATTACCTGCTTTTGATTGGATAAGGTAAGTTTCTGCCATGAGTTTTCGACTGAAAATGATTCCTTCTGAAGGGGATTTTACCCCAAAAAAAGAGGCCCCGATTTGGAGCCTCCTTTCTCTTATTTATTTTTCAACTCAACAAACCTATTAACGCACAATCGTAACAGTACCTGATTTCTCCGTTTTATTTCCATCAAATGCAATTCCTTTGACTACATAAACATATACGCCTTCAGGTAAGTCTTTGCCTTTTTTGATGTCTTTTCCGTCCCACTGGAACTGAGGGTTGGAAGATTCATACACAAGACCGCCCCATCTGTCATATACCTGAATCAGGAAGTTATTGATATTATAGTATCCAATACTAAAGAAATCGTTATATCCGTCACCGTTCGGGCTGAATACGGAGGGAGCCGAGAGGGTAACCACTCTTTTAACCTCTAATGTTTTGTATTTATTATAGATACAGCCGTTCTCGTCAGTGGTCTGTAAATGTACGGTAAGCACATCCGGATACTGATACTCGTGAGTAGGTTCAGCCAGAAGAGAGGTGTTTCCGTCACCGAAATTCCAATTCCAGCTTACAAGATTTACAGAAGAGTTTGTACTAAAGTGTACAGGAGCTGAAGGCATCAGAATTTCAGTCTCGCTTGCAATCAATTCAATGTCTTCATCACTGAACATTACACCTGAAACGGGGAGCAGCCCACCTTTACAGCCATTGCCTGTAGTAAGCTGTACGTAGTACGTAACAGGGAATGGAAGGTGCTCAGTTACAAAGGAGTTACCTGTATAGAAAGGAGTCAGTGTATCGGTCAGGCTGTAGTACCATCTTACTGTAGTATTAATGCTCTGAGGTTCAATACCCAGTACAGCGGCTTGTCCTAAACATACAGTATCATTGCTGATCAGCGGCAATTCAGGTAAAGGATTCACGTATATCGCTTTCCGGATAGATTCAACGCAGCCGGAATCAGAAATCGTAGTGAAATTAACCCAGTGTCCGCCATCAGACAGATATACATAAGACGGGTTGGGGGAGTTGGAAGTAATCAGCGGATTATTGTCCAGCACCCAGTTGTATTCGGTAATATTTCCGGATAAAATCGTGGAAGTATTATAAAATTTGGTAGTATCATGTAAACAAACCTTGTCATAATCAAAACTGGTAACCGGCACCGGATTGATAGTGATATTATGGGTTACAGTATCGGCACATCTGTCATCTGTTGTCGCAATCAGCGTTACAGTATATACGCCCGGGCCTTCTGAACCATAATCAAATATCGGGTTTTGTACACTGGATGCCACATCCGGAAGACCTAAAGTCCAGTACCATCCGCTTACTCCGGCAGTAGCAGATGCCACAGTGGATAAATCCCTGAATTCAGCAACCTCGTTTGCACATCGTTTGTCCACTGTAAAGTCAGCAACCGGCTGAGGGAATACCGTTACAGGCAGTACCACAGTATCGCGGCAACCATTATTGGTACCAATCATCAGCGTTACCATATGCTGACCGGGACTTGTAAACAAGTGGGCCGGGTTCTGAAGATTGGAGAAATTGGAAGCGCCGCTTGCAGGGTCACCAAAACTCCAGGAATACGTACTTACATTATCCAGATTTCCTTCAACAGAAGAGGTGTTTACAAATTGCATTGCATCTACAAGACACTCAGACGGTGCAAGGAAAGAAGCATCCGGTTTTGGATGAATAAATACCGTTTTGGTGAAGCTTTCCACACATCCGTTGTCAGAAACGGCGGTAAGGTTCACGTTATAGAAACCAAACGTTGCATAGGTATGTGAAACCGAAGCGTTGGTAAGTACAGTATCAGGCAGGTTGCCATCTCCGTAATCCCAAACGTAAGAAACAATATTATTTCCATTTGCAATCGTAGTCTGATTAATGAAATTAGGCGCATATCCTTCGCATACATTGGCGAAAGTAAAGTCCACATTCGGAATAGCAGCTACATTCACCGGCAGATTCACCGTATTGGTACAGCCATTTTCAGAAATAACGGTTAATGAAGTATTAAATACCCCGTTTTGCATATAAGTATGTGTAGGAGACTGAGCCACAGAACTATTGGTAAGTGAAGAAGGGTCGCCAAAATCCCAGTCCCATCCGATGATATTTCCGGAGCTGATATTGGATAAATCGGTAAATACGGTAGGGCTTCCTGCACAGGCAAGGGAACTTGTAAAGCCGGCAACAGGATTTGGATTGGCAACAACCTCTGCAAAAATTGTATCTCCTTTACAGAGACCGACGCTTGGAATCATCCATACCGGAACATTTGCATTTACCGGATTCAGCGTGAGCGAGCCGGTATTATTTCCATTATTCCATATATAGGAAGTGCCTCCGTTGGCAGTAAGCGTTGTAGAAGCTCCCTGACAGACACTAAGAGTACCGGATATATTTCCAACAGGGCCGGGCGTAACCTGTACCGTTACATCAACCGGAGGACTTGCACATCCATTGGAGAAACTCGTTACAGAATAAGTGGAGTTGAACGAGGGTTGTACCAGAATAGAGTCATTGCCGCTGCCGTTATTCCAGAGATAGGTTGAGCCGCCGGAAGCAACGAGCCATACGGAGTCTCCGAGACAAATCACCGGATTTGCAGGTGCAATTGACACTGCCGGTGCCGGAAGGATAGTAACCGTTACATAATCGTAGGTTGTACACTGAGACGCAATTGCTTCCAGGGTATAGTTAATCACCATTGGAGCCCCCGTATTATTTATTAACGATACATTGGGGTTGGCAGAGGTCGTAGAAGAAAGCCCCGTAGCCGGACTCCAGTTATAGGTCTGATTTGCCAGAGGGGTTGTCCCGATTATATTGGTGAATCCGGAACAGATTGCAAAGTCAGGGCCTGCGTCTGCTATTGCTCCATTCGGAACGTTGATTGAGCCATCAATCACAGAAACGCAGCCAAAAGTATCAATGATTGTACACTGCCATGTCTGGAATCCGGGTGCCGGATAAGTATGAATGTAACTGGAGTCGGTAGTATTATTCACATTCCCCGTGCCCAGCCACGTAAAATCAAACGGACCCGTTGAGTTGGGGTCAGGGAAAGCCGTAAACTCTACCTGATTACAATTGACATAGGTTGCGGTTGCGTTGGCATTCGCAGAATTATTATAGACGAATATCTGAACCGTAAACTGATTAAATCCCTGAATAGGGCAGTTGTCATCGGAGACGGTTACCACATAAGAATATATACCCGGACTTGGAGGAGTAAAACAGAAATGGGCTGTAATCGTATCTCCTACAATCGTATCCTGAACCGCGGGGTTATTTAAATCATAGAAAATTCCATTGGCAACTCCATGATCCCAGTACATTGTATAAATAGTATTGGCACCGGAGGTAGCATTAAACTGAGGTAAAACCCCGATATCAAAGCAGACAGGAACCCCTGCACAGGCATCCGCAGTACTGAAAGAAAGCGGTGCTCCCGGAATTCCGTTTACATTGTAATTCTGAATACCCGTAGTCTGTGGCTGATTGAGCTGACAATTGATTACGGTAATCTGCATATCCCGGCTGATTTGTCCAATCTGAATGCCGTTTCTCCATTCCGTTACATAAACACACATTACCCCTACTACTACCGGACCGGTAGGGTTAGGCGTAAAGGTAACGTCTCCCGTAGAAGGATTAACCGTAACAAGCCATCCCGGACCAAGAGGGGAGGTGGCACTATATCCCGCATTATAAGTAACCTGTTGGGTTGCACTCTGATAGCACGGGCCTAATGAATAGGAAAGAGAGTCTCCGTCAGCGTCATACGCACCCTGATTAAAGGTAAACGGCTGACCGGCACAGATATAAGGAATCGGAGGATTCTGGAATACCGGAGAACTGTTGCAGGGAGAAATAGTAAGGTCAATGATGGTAGAACCGGAATAGATACTATTTCCCTGAGCCCCTGAGGTAATCGCATAGTTTCTGCAACAGTTGCTCCACGAAATGGTATAGGTATTACAATTGGAGTTACAGAAATCGTAATCAATGTAATATCCAGCCCCCAATACACCGTTTATAGCCGAGCCTGGAACGGTACACCCTGTAGATGCAGTAGGACACACCGGTGTTACTTCCTCGTATGAAATGAATGTCCATCCTCCGATTGCAGCGGGCTGAGTGGGCTGACAGTTCGCCGGAGAACTTGTAAAGGAAATAGACGGCGCAGGAGGAGTATTAGGTGGCAAAGGGGTTGCCGCCCCTGTACAGTCATAATAAGTATAATTGTAAATACGATAAGTACATGCCGTCAGACATTCAAAACTCATGTCCACTCCCATGTAGTGAGATGCTTTTGAAAATGAAAACAGGCTAAGTAGCAGAAGCGTAGTAAAAATTCGTCTTTGCATAATTAGATTTAGATTTATAAGAAAACGAAAGAGACTTTATAAATAATATATTTGATATAATTTCAGCACTAACTTCCGGCTTTTTTTTGATATATACAAATAAAATATCCTGAGATGTTAATTTTCGTGTCTGTTCTGTCAATTTTTACTGATTAATCAAATATCAGGATTTGGATTTTTGTATTATAATTTAAGTCAGAAGGGCGAAAAAATTAGTCCAGATACACGACTATTCTTTTAATGAATATATCTACATTTCTGGAAGATTCCATAGATGAAGTAAATGTTTTATTCCCTTTCATCTGTTGCAGGAATTCTTTGGAAGATTTGTCGGCATTATAGTGCAGTACGATATAAAAATATTTGGTAAATTTTTCGAGTTTTCCTTTTTTCCATGAGCCTACCGTTCCGCTGTAATCCCAGTCGAATCCGTAAAACTGAACCGGATTTTCATTGAGTTTTGCCAGATCCTGAAGCGAAATTCCGGTTTTGATTCCCTCAGCGGAATGCCATCTTCCTCCTTTTCGGGTAATATAAACGGCTTTGATTTTGGTACGGGGCTTGTCTTTCCACGTAATGGCAATCTCATCCGGCATATCTTTGAAAACATAGGTACAAGCCTCTTTTTGGCTTCCGGTAGTGCTGATTTCGCCTCTTTTTATATAGTCAGGGCCAAAAAGCTTGACCAGCTCCTCTTCTGTAGTTTTACGGTTCACAGAGCCTACTCTTTTTCCCGGAATAAATACCCAGTCATTGGATTGCTGCGCGAGAGAAGGGTCGTCCGGCTCACTTTCCTGAATCCGCTGATTGCTTTTTCCTTCTGTTCTTACTACCGATTCCGGGGAGTCCGGCAAGAACTTAATGCCTCCGCCGTGAACCCATCCGGTGACTCCTGACGCGGAGCGAACAAGATACCATGAATCTTTGAATTTCTGACCCTTAAAGGTATATTCAGATTTACGGGCCGTTCTCTGATAAAGATATTCGAGTTCTTCCCCTTCTGTAAGGGTAGCCAGTTTTGGCATTTTATCTCCGGGATATTGTTTCAGGATAAGTCCGCCTACCCAGCATTTTATTCTGGAAGAATTACTTAACTCGTGATATTCGTTTGCCTCTTCTTCCGCAAAGGAGAGCGGCTCATCCCCGGAGTTTTCCCCGCTTACTCTTTTGGTTGTTTCCGTAACAGGTTTATTTTTGGAGGGAGTTTCTCCGCCCTCATCAAGGCCTCTTTCCTTTGTCGTTTCTTCCTTACCTGTATTCTCTTTTGGAGTAGGCCGGCAACCACCTGCTACTATTCCGAAAAATACTAAAAAAAGAATGCTGTAAACTTTCATTTCCTTTTAACCGGATTTTTATTTGTCAAACAAAGTATCCACGAACACTTTCGGGTCAAACACCTGAAGGTCATTAATTCCTTCTCCCACCCCAAGGTATTTTACGGGAATACGAAACATATCAGAAATTCCTATTACCACTCCGCCTTTTGCTGTACCATCCAGTTTTGTGAGAGCCAGGGCTGATACCTGAGTGGCTTTGGTAAATTCGGTAGCCTGAACAATCGCATTTTGTCCGGTAGAAGCGTCCAGTACTAAAATCACTTCATGCGGTGCATTATCGAGCGCTTTGGTCATACTTCGCTTAATCTTGCTTAGTTCGTTCATCAGGTTTACTTTTGTGTGCAAACGTCCCGCAGTATCAATAATTACTACGTCCACATTTTGTTTTATCCCTTCCGCAACGGCTTCATAAGCAACGGCCGCCGGGTCGGCATTCATTCCCTTCTCAACGATGGGAACACCTACTCTCGCAGCCCAAAGTTTCAGCTGATCTACTGCCGCAGCACGAAAAGTATCTGCCGCACCCAGTAAAACGGAATAACCCCTTAATTGCAACTGATAGGCGAGTTTGCCGATAGTGGTAGTTTTGCCCACTCCGTTTACCCCGACAATCATTATTACATACGGAACTTTTTTTCCCTCATTTTCAACAGAAGGAACCTCAAAGTCAATCTCATCACTTGCGGTATGACGCAAAAGCAGGGAGGACACTTCCTCTTTCAGGATACCATCCAGTTCAGATGTACTGACATATTTATCTGCGGATACCCTGTTTTGAATATTTTTGATAATTTTCAAAGTAGTCTGAACCCCGACATCCCCTGCAATAAGCACATCCTCCAACTCATCCAGAACGTCATCATCCACTTTGCTTTTTCCCAGAACTACCGATTTTAACCGGTCAAAAAAACCCGTTTTCGTTTTTGTGAGTCCCTGCTCCAGTTTCTCTTTATTTTCTTTCTTTCCAAAAAAACCAAAAAAAGCCATATTTTTTATAAATATAAATTATGTGAAGGGTTACCGGTTTTTATGACAATACAATCAAAATCCTGTAAACAGATAAATGAATCCGCAAATATAGGGTAAATTATACTTAATCGTTAAATATTTATTATAAAATGCAAAAAAGCCTTGCCTCCCGGCCGGCTTTTTTCTAACCCTGAATGTAATCTATGGCTTTTTACTCTATTTTTATGATGTTAATTGTCTGTTTTTTCTTCTTTATATTATTCAGACGTTAACGGCTTCTGATTCGCTGCATGGGAAAACGTTTTTTTGTAAAAAAAATGCAACATAGTTGCATGTGATGAAAAAAAATAATACTTTTGTGGCATGAAAAGGACTGCATTAAACAGAGAGAAGTTTTCCGTTATCTTTATAATGGTGATATATCTTGCCTCTGTTTTTCCGTTCTATACTTTTCACCACCACGAAAAACCCTGTAATCACAAAAAACAAAACAGAAGTGAAATTCTGGATGCGTGTCACCTTACCCTGTATCATTCAGGCTCTAAAGTCCGGTGTACACATCCGTCCCATATCACCAAAGTCATCAACAGTTGCCGGATTTGCAAAGACTACTCCCCCGGATTTGGAATTGGGGTAGCTTCCATGATTTTTTACGGCAAAAAAGGTAGTTTTACAGAGGTTGAATTCTTTGCCGGGTCAGAATACTGCTCCTCTCTGCAACTGCTTACCAATAAAAGCCCCCCTTCCATATTCAGAATACTGTAACAGATAGAAAAACAGACTGATTTCTATTAGCTGGGGTTGGGTATCCTCTTTTTCAGGATGTCCGCCATTGTGGTTACCATTTTTAATATTCTGATTTCAATGAGAATTCCATTTTGGTTTATCGTAATAACATTATTTGCTTGCGGTAATGTCTATGGACAGTGTGCATTTTCCTTAGCCGGAGCGGTAAAAGATGCCGAAACCGGAGAGGGACTTGCCTTTACTTCCGTATGGATAAAAGAGACAGGTCAGGGCGCTTATGCAGACAGCAACGGATATTTTATTCTTACCGATCTTTGTCAGGGAGATTATACCGTAGTCGTTGCCCATACGGGTTGCGAGATGCGAAATTTTCTGATTCATATTCCCGAGAAATCGAGAGTGATATTTTCGTTGTCTCATACGCTGGAAAATCTGGATGCGGTAATTATCCGGGGCAAAAGCATAGCCCCCCGCCGGACTCAATCCGAATCCTTTTTGTCAGGCAATGATTTAAGCAAAGAAAGTGGTCAGACATTAGGGAAAATCCTGGAAAAGATACCGGGAATAGCGGCACTCCAGACCGGGATTACTATCTCCAAACCGGTACTCAACGGGCTGCACAGCAATCGCCTGCTGATACTCAATAATGACGTGAGGCAGGAGGCACAGCAGTGGGGGGGAGAGCATGCTCCCGAAATTGACCCTATGGCTGCCGGAAAAATCACCGTCGTAAAAGGAGCCAATGCGGTAAGATACGGGCCGGATGCAATGGCCGGAGTCATTATCATTGACCCGTTTGAGCTGAGAGACTCTTCCGGATGGGAGGGTTCGATGAATGTATCGGCAATGTCCAACTCCCGTCAGGGGCTTATCTCAGGCCGTATTGGACACAGACTCAGAGGGAAAATGCAGCCTTTGTCGTGGCAATTTCAGGGAACACTGAAACAGGGAGGAAATATTCGTACTCCCGATTATTTTCTGAAAAATACTGGTGTGAAAGAAGCAAATTTTGGCTTATCTGCAGGATGGAATAAAGAAGACTACGGTATTCTTGTTTACTACAGCCGTTTTCATACCAATGTAGGGATTTTTTCGGGCTCTCATATCGGGAATCTGACAGATTTAATGGCCGCTTTTCAGGGAACAAAGCCGGTTGTTTCCTCCGGATTCTCCTATGAGATAACGTCTCCGTATCAGAATATTGTACACAATCTGGCCAAAGCAGAAGCTTTCTGGAAAGTAACAAACGCAGGTAAAATCAGCCTGATTCTGGCCAGTCAGCATAATCTGAGAGAAGAATATGATAGCCATAAACCGGAAGTCCCTTCTTTGAAATATGCGGTGAATACGACAACGGCAGATTTGGTTTTTGAGCATAACCGCAGGGGAAACTGGATGGGTACATGGGGGCTAAGCGGAATGACGCAGGCCAACAGAATGTCAGGAAGCCGGTATTTTTTACCGAATTATGTAAATCTCACAGGAGGCGCATTTGGAATAGAGCGATGGCGGAAAGACAAATGGGAGCTTGAGGCAGGTCTGAGATATGATTATCGTTTTCTGGAAACCTATGGACTAAAAGGAAATGAAATCGTTACTCATTCGTACCGGTTCTCTAATGTTTCCGGTAGTTTGGGAGGAATTTTTCATGCAAGTGATCAGCTGCATTTTACCTTTAATGCAGGGAGAGCCTGGCGCTCACCGGGTGTAAATGAGTTGTTTAGCAATGGATTACATCACGGAGCAGCGGCTTTGGAAATAGGAGATTCTACCATGAAAATGGAAAATGCATGGAAAGCGATACTGACCACCGATTTTCAGGCAGCTCACTGGCTGATTCAGGTTACTCCTTATGTGCATTATTTTGAAAACTATATCTATCTTGCCCCGACCGGTGAAGTAGCCTTAACGGTAAGAGGGGCATTCCCGGTATTCCGCTACAAACAAACTCAGGCCCTCCTGAACGGGCTCGATTACAGAGCGCGTTATACTCTGAATCCTCACTGGGAAGTGGAGTCCTCCGGTGCTGTCATTCGGGCGAGAAATCTAATACTTCAGGGTTGGTTGTTCGGGATTCCTTCCGACAGGTTTACTCATGCTGTTACCTGGAAACCCGGCTGGCATAATCATCATCTGGAAAAGTTTTTTTCGAACGCTTATTTCTCTGTGAATTTCAGACATATTCTGAAACAAACCCGTATCTCCGGCGAGCAGGATTTTGCACCTGCACCCAAAGGGTACGGACTCCTGGGGCTAGAAGCCGGAATGGAAATCCCGCTCATGAAGCAGGAAGCGTCCCTGAACCTTGCCTGCGACAACCTCCTGAATATCCGTTACCGGGATTATATGGACAGATTCCGGTACTTCAGCGATGCTCAGGGCAGAAATGTCCGGTTACAATTTTCAATTAAATTTTAGTTTAACACAATTTAAAAATCTTTTATGAAAACAATTCAAAAATTCAATTTAGCAGTATATTTTATTGTATTATCCGGTATGTGGATGATGTTTTCCGGTTGCCCGCGCTGTAAAGACGGCGTAGGGGAAAACTGCCCGAATCCTATCAATCAGGAAGAACTAATCACGACGGTAATGCTCTCGCTAAGAGATTCTGCCACGAATGAAATAACAGTTTATTCTTTTAAAGATCTTGACGGAGAAGGAGGAAATAATCCGGTGATTGATTCCATCTATGTTAAAAACGGACATAAATATTATTCGGATCTCATTCTTCTGAACGAGCAGGAATCCCCTGCGGACACGATTTCTGTGGAGGTAAAAGAAGAAGCTGACGAGCATTTTGTAGGGTATGAGTTCAGCCCGTTTCCCGTATCACTGAGCTATCTGGATAAAGATGCGAATAATCTGAATCTGGGGCTGAAAACCCTGTGGCGAATTCCCGGAACCCCAACAACCGGTACTGTGACAGTAATTTTAAAACATCAACCCGATGGAGTGAAAAACGGTACTGTTACTCCGGGTGATACGGATGTGGAAGCAACCTTTCCGGTTGTGATTGAATAATATCCTCCCGGAACCTCCCGTTCCCTGAGCGAAGCCGAAGGGAACGGGAAGCTCTATTCCGGGAAAAGCAGATACTCAGGCGGAGAAATACATTCAGGAACCAAAAGGAAAAAGGGAATGGAAAATAACCCTTTCTTCAGATAGCGGAGGTAAGGAAATTTGATGTATATTTGCGGAGATTTTTGTGCCGTTTTATTTCCTGGGACAAAAGTCAGAAAAGTTAATACATTGAAAGTATGATTACTACATCTTATACCCCCACCCACAAAGTCCGTATCGTTACGGCGGCTTCTCTTTTTGACGGGCACGATGCTGCCATTAATATCATGCGCAGGATTATGCAGGCTTCAGGAGCAGAGGTGATTCATCTGGGTCACAACCGCTCTGTTCAGGAGATTGTAAACTGCGCTATTCAGGAGGATGCACAGGCAATTGCGATTACTTCCTATCAGGGTGGACATGTGGAATATTTTAAATATATGTATGACCTTCTTCGTGAGAAAGGCTGCGGACATATTAAAATATTTGGAGGAGGAGGAGGTACAATTCTCCCTTCTGAAATTGAGGAACTCCATAGTTATGGGATTACAAGGATTTATTCCCCGGATGACGGTCGCTCTATGGGGCTTCAGGGAATGATCAATGATGTAGTACAAAAAGCAGATTTTGCTGTAGGTGTGGGCGTAAACGGAGAAGTCAAAAAACTTTCGCTCAAAGACCATAAAGATATTGCCAAAGTGATTTCGGCAGTGGAAAACTTTCCGGAGACCTCCGAAAAAATCATGTCGGAAGTAAGAAAGAGCCTGAACGAATCAGGAGTAAAAACCCCTCCTGTACTCGGAATAACCGGAACCGGCGGAGCGGGGAAATCCTCTCTTGTAGATGAACTGGTGCGCCGTTTTTTAATAGATTTTGAAGATAAAACCCTTGCGATTATTTCTGTTGACCCCTCCAAAAGAAAAACCGGCGGAGCCTTGCTGGGAGACAGAATCCGGATGAATGCGATTAATAACGAAAGGGTTTACATGCGCTCGCTGGCCACCCGGCAGTCCAATCTTGCACTATCGAAACACATAAAAGAGGTAGTGGAAATCCTGAAAGCATCACAGTTTGATTTGATTCTGCTGGAAACTTCCGGAATAGGGCAGTCAGATACAGAAATCATAGACCACTCGGATGTTTCCCTCTATGTAATGACCCCTGAGTACGGAGCCGCTTCTCAGCTCGAAAAAATTGATATGCTGGATTATGCGGATATCGTTACCCTCAATAAATTTGATAAAAGAGGCGCACTCGACGCTCTCAGAGATGTCAAAAAGCAATACAGACGAAATCATAACCTCTGGGATACTCCCGATGAGGAAATTCCTGTATTTGGAACGATTGCTTCTCAGTTTAATGACCCCGGCGCAAATCAACTGTATGTGGCGCTCATGAATAAGATAGTGGAAAAAACCGGCGCTGCACTGCAGTCCCGTAATTTTCATATCTCAGATGAAATGTCTGAAAAAATCTACATTATTCCTCCTGCACGCACCCGCTACCTCTCAGAAATCTCTGAAAGCATCAGGAATTATAATAAGTGGGTACAAAGTCAGGCTGAGATTGCAGAAAAAGCATGGCAACTAAAGGGAGCCTTACAGTTTTTTGCGGCAAAGGGAGGAAGTACCGCCTCAGATCTCGAGCAGGCATGGCAGGAGCAATGGGAGTTTCTTGCGATAGAAAATAAAAAAATGCTGGAAAACTGGCAGGAAAAAAGGCAATCCTACAAAAATGAATATTATACCTATAAAGTAAGAGATAAGGAAATCCGGTTGAAAACCCACTCGGAATCGCTTTCCAGAAATCAGATTCCCAAGGTAGTCACTCCGTCCTATACCAATTGGGGTGACATATTGAAATGGAATCTGCAGGAAAACGTACCCGGAGAATTTCCTTATACTTCCGGAGTATTTCCCTTCAAAAGACAAGGAGAAGACCCCACCCGGATGTTTGCAGGAGAAGGAGGACCGGAAAGAACCAACCGCCGTTTCCATTACGTTTCGCTCGGAATGCCCGCCAAAAGGCTTTCTACGGCGTTTGATTCTGTTACTTTATACGGAGAAGACCCGGATTACAGACCGGATATTTATGGGAAAATCGGAAATTCCGGAGTTTCCATCTGCTGTCTCGATGATGCCAAAAGACTCTATTCCGGATTTAATCTCTGTGACCCGGCCACTTCTGTTTCCATGACGATTAACGGACCTGCGGCGATACTTCTGGCATTTTTTATGAATACTGCAATTGATCAGCAGTGCGAATTGTATATCAAAAAGAATGGACTGGAAGAAGAAGTAGAAGCCAGAATAGAAGCAATTTATCAGCAGAAAGGAGTTCCCCGCCCGCGCTACAATGCAGACTCCCTTCCCGAAGGCAATGACGGCTTAGGCCTTATGCTCCTGGGAGTAACCGGCGATCAGGTATTACCCAAAGACATTTATGAATCTATCAAGGCTTATACGCTGACCCAAACCCGGGGTACAGTGCAAGCCGATATCCTGAAAGAAGATCAGGCTCAGAATACCTGTATTTTTTCTACGGAATTTTCGCTGAGGCTGATGGGAGACGTTCAGGAGTATTTTATCAAAAATAAAGTAAGGAATTTTTATTCTGTTTCTATCTCGGGATATCATATTGCTGAAGCAGGAGCGAATCCGATTTCTCAGCTTGCGTTTACCTTATCCAATGGATTCACCTATTGTGAATATTACCTTTCGAGGGGGATGAACATCAATGACTTTGCCCCTAATTTTTCGTTTTTCTTCTCCAATGGAGTGGACCCGGAATATGCTGTAATCGGAAGGGTAGCCAGAAGAATCTGGGCAAAAGCCATCAAAAATAAATATGGCGGGGATGAAAGAGCACAAAAATTGAAATATCATATTCAGACTTCCGGACGCTCGCTTCATGCACAGGAAATATCCTTTAACGATATCCGGACTACGCTTCAGGCACTCTATGCAATTTATGACAACTGTAATTCGCTGCATACCAATGCCTATGACGAAGCCATTACTACCCCAACCGAAGAATCTGTTCGCCGGGCAATGGCAATCCAATTGATTATCAATCACGAACTGGGGCTTGCCAAAAATGAAAATCCCTTACAGGGGGCATTCATCATTGAGGAGCTTACAGATTTGGTAGAGGAAGCGGTGATGATTGAATTTGACCGGATTACAGAAAGGGGCGGAGTACTGGGTGCAATGGAAACGATGTATCAGCGTGGAAAAATACAGGAAGAAAGTCTGTATTATGAAACCCTGAAACATACAGGCGAACTTCCTCTGATTGGCGTTAATACTTTCCTTTCAAAAGACGGCTCTCCAACGGTTTTGCCCATGGAAGTCATTCGTTCTACTACGGAAGAGAAAGAGTGTCAGATTACAACGGTACTCAATCTCCAGAAAGGGAATGCTGAAACAGCAAAAGTGTTGCTGCGTCAGCTTCAGCAGTCCGCAATCAATAACAAAAACCTGTTCTCAGATTTGATTGAAGCCGGAAAATACTGCTCACTGGGTCAGATTACGGGGGCTTTGTATCAGGTGGGCGGTCAGTATCGCAGAAATATGTAAAATTAGCTATTTTGTGTGCGGTAGCCCGGAAAGCGTAAAGAAAAGATACCTCCGGAATATTGCATTTTCACTATACTTTTCAGATAAATCAAAAAACATGGAATACAGACTTTCTTTTGAAAGACCGTCGGAGCAATTAATTTCTGTTTCTATCCACGCAAAAGGAGGAGAAAAAGGAGCAAAGGAAATCTATCGTTTACCTAAATGGAGACCGGGAAGGTATGAACTTCAGCGGTTTGATAAACTGATTGCAGACCTGGAGGCGGTTTCGGATTCCGGGAAAAAACTTGCAGTAAAAGCACTTTCCACGCATAGCTGGGAAATAGAAACCGGAGAGGAAGATTATACAATCCGTTATGTGTTTTATGCCAATCAGCGGGACAGTGGCGGGTCGGCATTTGATAAGGACGGAATTTATGTAAATCCCTGTAATCTTTTGCTTTATAGAAAAGAGAGCATCGACGACCCCTGTACACTTACCCTGAATCTTCCCGAAGGCTATACTCTTGCCTGTGGATTACCCCGAAACGGAAATACCCTTTTTGCCAATGATTTTCATGAGATGGCTGATAGTCCGTTTTTTGCTTCGGATAAACTTCAGTCTATGGATTTTCATGTAAATAATCTGCATGTTTACCTTTGGTTTATGGGAGAGTGCAAGCCTGACTTCGGCCGTTTTCAAAGAGATATTACGGAATATACAGAGGCTCAGATTGCCGTATTCGGAGATTGTCCCGTATCAGAGTATCATTATCTTTGCCTGATTTTGCCCTATACTTTCCGGCACGGAGTAGAACATCAGACCTCCAGTGTCAATACCATGGGACCTGGATTTAACCTGATGCAGGAGGATAAATATCAGTCATTTATAGAGTTGCTTTCGCATGAGTTTTTTCATACCTGGAATGTAAAATATCTCCGTCCGGCAGATATGTATCCGTATGATTATGACCGGGAAAATTATTCGGAGTTACACTATATCACGGAAGGGATAACGAGTTATTACGGAGACCTGATGCTGTATAAATCCGGCATATATACACTGGAGCGTTTTTTGAAAAACCTCAATTCGGAGTTGTATGAACATCATTTAATGCCCGGAAAAGAGTATATTTCTCTGGAAAAGGCCAGTTTTAACAGCTGGATTAACGGCTACGGAGCAGAAAGCGGGATTCCGAACCGGAAAATTTCTTTTTATACCAAAGGATATATCGTGGCGTTTATGCTGGATTATGAGATTCGTTCCGGTTCTGAAAATGTCTTTTCGATGGATGAGGTATTGAGAGAAATGTATCAGGCTATTGGCAGAAAACACAAAGGCTATACAAAAGAAGATTTTAAAACCCTTTGCGAAAAATTTGCGGGGAAACCGCTGGATGATTTTTTTGAAAAATATATTGAAGGGGTAGTCTCTTTGGAGGAAGGGTTAAAAAAAGCAGGAAAATATTTTGGTTTTACCCTCAGAAAAACCCATGCGGCTCTCCCTTCTGAAAATATCTGGGGACTGAAACTCGCCGGAAATCAGATTGCGGGTGTTCATCCGGATAGCCCCGCCGCCAAAAGCGGACTGACGAAAGGGGATGAGATTGTGGCTGTCAATGGCTATAAGGCAAGCCCCAACGAGGATTTATGGAGATACTTTTCGGGAGAAGAAAACATTCGCGTACACTATTTCCATTTTGAGCAGCTCAAATCTGCGGTGCTGCAGAATTCCCGCTCCATGGATGCCAGTATTCCGGTGTTTATTCAGTCGGCTTTCCCCTCAGAGGACGTTGAATCGAATATCGAAAAATGGGTTACGATTACTCCTTTTGAAGCAAATCCCGCAACAAACTAACGGATTCATGAGGGAGGGCAGAGATTATATAATCCGCTTTCATGTATTCCGGCAACCGCTGATGGTATAATTCCTGCATTTTAGACTCAAGCTCTCCGGGACTTAGGTTTTGGGTCATCGGGCGTTTTTGCTTTCCTTGTATCAATCGGGTTAATACAACGGAAAAAGGAGTATTAAGAAAGATGGTTTTCCCGTTTTGTTTCATAAAAGTATGATTCTCCCCAAAACAGGGGGTGCCGCCTCCGCAGGAAATCAGGCATCCTTTATGCCCGCTTTCCAGACAAATCTCCGTCAATTCTTTCAGATACTTGCTTTCTTTGTCCCGAAAAACCGCCTCTCCCTCCGTCTCAAAAATAAGAGAAATGCTTTTTTGCTCCCTTTCTTCTATATACTGATCCAAATCCCTGAAAAAAAAGGACGATTTTGCCGCTGCTGTTCTACCATAAGAGGTTTTGCCGCTGCCCGGGAATCCGATTAGATAAAAAATTTTCATACAGATAAATCATGAATACCGGGAGATTTTCCGGGAGATAATTTTTACAAAAATAGGGAAAGATTTTATTAGTCGTTTACTCTTTCCATATTTTCCCTCTCGAGATTGGGGTTGAACCCGAATATAAACGATAATAATAACCGCCGGAAGAGAGGTTTTTTAGCGAAATATTCACAGGAAATTGACGGATTTCTGTGTTCAGTACGGGTTTACCCAGTAAATTTGTCAGGGAAAAATAATAGGTTTCGTCTGAGAGGAGCGGGCCGTACAGATTGAGGGTGATTTCCTCATTTGCTGGTTGTGGGTATAATTTAAGTATAAAATCAGCATTGTCAATGGTTGCTTTTAAAACCCCCAACTCCTTAAGACTCCCGCTCAGGTTCACAATACTGAGCTTATAGAAAGATTCTCCCGGAAAAGGATTTTTATCAGCAAAATCATAGTTTTTCTGATTTTGAAAAAAAGGAATCTCAGTTACAGGATAAAAATTACCTGACGCATCACTTTTTTCCAGAATAAAAGCACTGTATTCTTCTTCTGTTTCAAAATTCCAGTTTAGTTTCAGTTCATTGGCTGTGTATTCAAACCGGAACCCGAAGGCCTCTGCCGGAAGGGGAGGATTTGCCTTCTTAAACCAAACAGGGGAGGTAATCATAATATTTCCATCCGACTGCTGAATTTTAGCATAATAGTAAACACTATCATTCATAGCCAGAGTATGAATATAATTCAGGGAGGTTTGTCCTGTATTTGATGTAAGCAAAACCGGTAAAATACCACTTCCCGGAATGCCATAGTATATTTTGATAGAGGACACATTTTCCAGATCGGGATCTGTAACCTGTACACTTATTACAGGATCAGAGGCGGACTCTACACTACTTCCCATAATTTGGCTATTAAGCAGAAAACTAACTTCAGTATTACAATCATCCGTTGAGTAAAAGTGCATATTCCGGATTGCATTCATGATATTATTCCTTGTAAGTGAAGGCGCAAGCACAGCAAGCCTTCCGCTTGTACTTCTGCCAAATGTCGTATTATGATTATCATGGTCAAGTCCTGCACCAAGATGATACCCTTTACTCAGTGCTTTTTTATAAAAATATTCGTATGAAAAGAAAGACGGGTTGGAATAAGTCGTATTTGTAGAAAAAGCGGGACCGCTCCGAATCGCAGTGCCTGAAATTGCGCTGTCAGATGTAGGATTGAGGGGTTTATGGTAAAGACTGTCAAAATCAAAGGTATCCGGATGCGCAAGGTAAGCAAATGCTCCTGGAGTACGGGCAACTTTCCGGAAGAGGCCTTCATAATCTGTAGAGGCATTATACACATTGTAGTTGCCACTTTGCCAACCAATCAGTTGATTATACCCATAGATTATTACATGCCCGCCAAGACTGATTACGCCCCATTCCATGCCATACATGGCTACGAAAGAACCATCCTGGTTTGCAGCATCTGCTTCAGCCAGGCCCAGGGAATAATCAGCGAGTTGCATGCCTGCGCCAGAGTGATTATGATCTGATATTCCTAAAAAGTCAAAACAAAGTGCATTTTTAGCATAATTAAAATCATCAAAGGGAGTACTGCATAATGAAAGGAGACTGTCCTGATTCCCATCCGAATAGCCCGAATGAGCATGTATATTCCCAAAATAATATTGTACAGGCTGGGCCTGAGTACCCGAATAAAACACAAAAAGAAATGAAAAAACAAAAGTATTACGAAAAACACAAAAATACATTTTCAATATTTTAATTTTTTTTGAATTAAAAAAACATGCAAATGTATAATAAGTTTTGATTAAAAAACAGTATTTTCTAAGCACTAAAATGTTATATGTCAAAAACTTAGT
>JAIBAH010000197.1 GCA_019695295.1 Bacteroidia bacterium
ATGAGTATCTTTCTGCCCGCCTGAAGATTCAGTCTGTCAAAGGGGAGCTCAGACAAATGTATGCTCCGGAAAAATAATCTTTTTTATATCAGTTATTTACAAAAAACGAAACAAAATATTTATTAATAATAGTATTCCAAATGAAAAAAGTAATATTTGCGCTTATCGCCGTTTTATTAGTGGGTTGGGGAGGATATACGCTCTTCAAAAACAAAAAAGCGATTGATGCGGCTTCTCAGAAAAAAGAGGAGCAAATGGTAATTCCGGTTTTAATTGAAACGGTAAAACGTCAGACTATCAGTAGTGATTTTTCCTACATCGGTACTTTTATGCCCAACAGAGAGGTAGCTATTGGGGCAGAAGGACAGGGGAAACTGGTAAAAGTAATGGTAAAAGAAGGAGATTATGTAAAACAGGGTCAGGTTCTGGCAAAGATTGATGATGAGATGCTGAGAATCAAACTTCAGGCCGAGGAAGCAGCACTTGAAACCCAAAAAGCCGCTTTACAAACGGCAATGAATGCACAAAGTAGTGCTCAAAATGGAGTAGAGACGGCTCAGACTATGTTGAATAAATCCAAAAAAGACCTGGAGCGTTTTGAAAATTTGTTAAAAGAAAATGCCACAACGGATATTGCTGTTCAGAATGCAAAAATAGGCGTTACCCAGGCAGAAAATGGATTGAATCAGGCTCAGATGGCCGTAAAACAAGCGATTATGGGCGTTGAGCAGGCACGTTTTGGGATTAAGCAGGCCGAGACTCAGATTGCTTCTACCAACAAAATGATTGAGCAAACCCAGCTGAAAGCACCGGTATCAGGGGTGCTCACTTCAAGAATGTTTGATTTGGGCTCTATGGTGGGTCCGGGTGCTCCTTTGGGTATGGTTACAGACGTTTCTACTCTGAAACTGACGGTGATGATTCCGGAGGCGGATATCCTGAAATTCAGTGAAGGCCAGAAAGTAGGGGTAAAAACAGATATTTACAGTGATAAAACCTTTGGAGGAACAGTATCTCTCATCAGCGTAAAATCAGACAATGCACACAGTTACAAAATGGAAGTGGCGGTAGCCAATAGTGGTGACAGCCCGATTAAAGCCGGGATGTACGGACGCCTGACCGGAGAAACCAAAGGGGGAGTAGAGGGAATCTTTATCCCGAGAAATGTGTTGGTCGGAAGCATTCAGGAGCCCAAAGTCTTTGTAGTACAGGGAAGCAAAGCGGTTTTGAAACCCATTGTGCTTGGGGTTTCTTCCGGAGATTGGCTGGAAGTAAAAGAAGGGCTGACAGAAGGGGAACAATTGGTTACATCCGGTCAGATTAATCTGGATAACGGAAGTCCTGTTACGATTCAGCTTCAGGGAGCCTTAGGAGCAAAATAACCCTTTTAATATCGTGAGAAGGAATTTTCTTCAAAGGATTTTTTCTCAGAAATAAAGAGATTCTAATTTAAATTTTTCAAAAAATGACTTTAACAGAAATAGCGATAAAACGTCCCTCGCTGATTATCGTAATCTTTGCGGTTCTCGGTTTATTGGGCACCTTGAGCTACTTTACCATTGGGTATGAGTTGCTTCCGAAATTTAATGCACCGGTAGTAACGGTTATTACTGTGTATCCGGGGGCATCGCCCTCTGAGGTAGAAAGTGGAGTTTCAAAAATAATCGAAGATGGACTTTCTTCTCTTGAAAATGTAAAAAGGATGAGTACGATTTCCGCAGAAAATATGTCTTCTGTGGTAGTAGAACTTGCCGCAGGAGCCGATGTGGACCTCGCCCTTCAGGACGCACAAAGAAAAGTAAATCAGGTATTGCCTTTGTTGCCTTCCGGTGCAAAAGCGCCGGTTATCGGTAAGTTTGGCAGTGACGAATTTCCCACAATTCAGATGGGGGCTACTTCCGACCTTTCTCCCTCTGATTTTTTTCAGTTGATTAAAGATGACATTAAACCTCAGATTGCTTCGATTAAAGGGGTAGCAGATATTGGTATCGTAGGGGGAGAAGAAAGAGCCGTAAGGGTAAATCTGAACCCGCAGCAAATGGAATCTAAAAATATTTCCATGCTTCAGGTAGTTCAGGCAATTAACAATGCCAATATGGATTTCCCTACCGGTAAAGTAAAAACAGAAGGGGAGCAATTACGGATTCACCTTGCCGGGAAATTCGCTTCTTTAGAGGAGTTGAGAGAGTTGGTCATTGCACAGTTTCCGGGAGGTTCCGTTGTGAAACTCAGGGATATTGGGGAAGCGATAGAAGATAAAAAAGAAACGGCTACGATTAACCGGATTAACGGAAAAACAGCGGTAGGGATTATCCTGAAAAAGCAATCGGATGCAAATGCGGTTGAAGTATCAAGAATGGTGAAGGCGAAAATCGCTGAGATGGAAAAACGCTATCAAAAAGAAAACATTAAATTTACCATTGCTTCTGATGCGTCTGATTTTACGCTGAAGGCTGCGGATGCGGTAAAACACGACCTTGTGCTTGCAATCTTTCTGGTAGCACTGGTAATTCTGATTTTCCTGCATAGTATCAGAGATTCTTTTATCGTTATGCTTTCTATCCCGGCCTCTTTCGTTTCTACCTTCATTGCTTTTTATATCTTCGACTTTACTTTCAATCTGATGACCTTGTTGGGACTAACGCTTGTGGTGGGGATTCTCGTAGATGACTCAATCGTAGTATTAGAGAATATTCACCGGCATTTACATATGGGAAAGGATAGAAAGACTGCTGCTTTGGACGGAAGAAATGAAATCGGATTTACGGCTTTATCCATTACTTTGGTGGACGTCGTAGTGTTTTTACCGCTTGCGCTTTCCAATGCAGGAATTATCAGTGATATTTTGCGTCAGTTCTCGTGGGTAATCGTTATCTCTACCATGATGAGTCTTTTCGTATCTTTTACGGTAACGCCTTTTCTTGCTTCCCGTTTTTCAAAAAAATTAGAATTAGACAAAACTACTCTTTGGGGTAAATTGAATCAATGGCTGGAAAGTCAGGTAAATGGCTTCACTAACTGGTACATTCAGAATCTGAAATGGACACTCAATAATAAAAAAATAGTGCTTCCGGTGATTTTCCTGATGTTTGTGGGGTCTTGTGGCCTGATTCCTGCCGGGCTTATCGGAAATGAGTTCGTTAAAGAAGGGGATAAAGGTGAATGTATCATCAATGTAGAGCTTGAAAAAACCAGTACGCTTGAAAATACCAATAAGTTTTCTCAAAAAGCAGAAGAAATTCTGAGAAAAATGCCGGAGGTTACGATGGTATTTGCCAACGTGGGAGGAAGTAGTTCTATGGAAGTAGGAAAATCAGGAAACCACAAAGCAGAACTGAATATTAAATTAGTGGACAAAAAGCTAAGACCTTTTACCAGCAAAGAATTTATTGAGAAAGCGAAAAAAGTGCTTACTGAAGCGATTCCCGGTGCCAAAATTACGGGAGGGGCAGTAGGAATTGCAGGCGGGGACAATCAGGCTCCGATTCAGCTGATTATTTCCGGCGAAAATCCGGATTCTGTTATCCGTATTGCGGATTTTATGAAGGAGAAAGTCCGCAGAATAGCAGGAACGGCTGACGTGGAATTGTCCGTTGAAAGTGGAGTACCCGAAGTAACGGTGGATATGGATAAAGAAAAACTGGCTGCTTATGGATTAAATGTAGCGATGGTCGGAGGAACGTTACAGGCTGCATTTGCAGGGAACGACGCAAGCAAATTCCGAAAAGGAACGAAAGAATACGATATCGTCATCATGCTTGACGGCTTTAACCGGAAAAATATTGAGGATGTAAAAAACATCGGTTTTGTCAATCAGATGGGACAAAAAATCAAACTCTCTCAGTTTGCGGAGGTAAAACCCGGAACAGGCCCGTCCAAATATCAGCGCACAAATCGCCAAAGTTCAGTAACCCTTTCCTCTCAATTGGTGGGTAGCAGGGCTTTAGGAGACGTATCCAAAGACATAGACAATGTCATTAAGGAAGCAAACTTCCCCTCCAATATTACCATCGCCTATATCGGAGCAGTAGAAAATCAGGCAGAATCCTTCAGTACAATTGGGATTGCTTTCCTGATCTCGATTGTATTGGTATATCTGATTATGGTGGCTTTGTATGACAATTACATCTATCCTTTTGTGGTACTTTTCGCAATCCCGGTAGCACTGATCGGAGCTTTGCTCGCACTGGCACTCACCGGAAATAACCTGAGCCTGTTCACCATGCTCGGTATGGTAATGATGGTAGGATTGGTTTCCAAAAATGCAATCCTGATTGTGGATTTTGCCAACCACCTGAAAGAAAATGGGATGAATACATACGAAGCCCTGCTGGAATCCGGAAAAGAACGTCTCCGCCCGATTTTGATGACAACCCTTGCGATGGTACTCGGGATGATTCCCGTTGCTACTGCCACTACTGCGGGTTCAGAGTGGAAAAACGGTCTGGGCTGGGCACTGATCGGTGGGCTTACGAGCTCTATGTTCCTCACCCTCCTCGTCGTACCGGCGGTCTATATGATAGTGGATAACGTAAAAGATTATTTTGGAAAACGGAAAGGAAATCCTCCACATAACCCCCAGGGCGTAATTCCTCAGGAAGAAGAATCACTCATAAGAATGAATTAATCCCTTCGGATTTTTACCAATCCGGCAATATACCAGCGTGCTTAAAAAAGAGAAACTATTTTCCTTTTTTAAGCACGTTTTTTTTGTTTTGATACGCCAACCCCCACAGAGTTTACGCCGGCCCCCCCCGGTCATGTTGAAAACATCTTAGCCGTTTAGCATATCCACCCCCCCTATCATGTTCCTCCCGCCCTTGCAGGTGTTTTTCACCTGCAAGAAGTGCATCAACCCTCACAGACACGAAAAAAACAAGCCCCTCCCACACATCCCCTGTATAAGAGTATCAACTAAACCCAAATCATCCTCCCCCGTTTCATAAAACCCTACCCTGCCTGCACAGGCGGCCCCCCCCCTGAATCAGCAGAATAATTTTATCCAGCCCCCCGACCACAAATAAAAAATCAGGTCTAATAGACAAAAATGTTGCTTTTTTTTAGACGTATAAGTCTAATAGACAAAAATGTTGCTAAATATTTTTTGGGAGTTGTAAAAGGTAAAATAAAAGCAGTTATATTACTGGCCTTAAACAG
>JAIBAH010000063.1 GCA_019695295.1 Bacteroidia bacterium
AAAAACCACACTATCCACCCCCCGAAAGAAAAACCGTATTTACCTAAAATGCCATAACCGGAGAGTTAAACCACCCGCCACCTTAAAAAAAAACAAAAGAACGACACACCATGAATATTATCATAGAGAAAACCCTGAATACCTTTTAATGAGGAATCCCATTTTGCCAACACTCTGCTTGCAACAAGTGTTTGTTAAAATACCCCCCTTCGGTAGCCCTGTGCCATGGACTACCGAAGGGGGAGAGGCATATATTTACAGGATTAAAACAGATAAAGGAGCGTATTATGGGAAATTGATTATACAACGATAAGGGGAGTGAGGCATGCTGTAAAATAGTTCTGAAAACATAATACCTTACTTACTCTACCCCACATTCTCTGTTCAGTACAGTAATTGTTTTAAGGTAATAGTCTTTCGCTTCTTCGAGGGAAGCTCCTATACAAACCATTCCGAGTTTGCCGTGCTGAGAAAGTGCACCAATCATATGGAACATCACCCCGGTTTGCCTTGCACCATCATAAAGAATCCGGTGATACATAGCAATGTCAATTAAATCATGAGGGGTTAGTCCTTTGTATTTTTCATTTACGACATTATCCGTTGCAAAATAAGTGCGCCTTTGACCATTCGGCATAGTATAAAAGCCGGACTCCCGGTCATATTTCCCATCGGTTAAAAACTGAAGCATGATATAGGGGTGGGTAGTTCCTCCTTTTCTGAGATTGATTTCTATGGCATAATGTATCCATTCAGCCCCCTCTTTTACTGACATAAAGTCAACCGCAAACCGGCCGATTGCTCCTCTTCTTTGTAATTCTTCAGCAATTTTATGGCCTATCTCTCCTATTTCCTTGCTGTAGGCAGGGTCGGCAGGAAAACTCGCCCCCAGATATACCTGACCACTTTCCCCACCCAGCAGCTGATCGTGAGTAGAAACCACATCCGGCGTACCTACCGGGTTGATTCTGCATTGAACAGAGGGCGATTCGGTTCTTTCTGACTGAATAAAAGCTTCAACAATTCCGCCCATACTGCAAAATTTTTGCATATATTGTTCGTAAGTTAAACTGTGAGCAGCCACAATCTTCAGATAGTCAGGCATTCTTTTCAGAATGACCTCTCCCAGATTTTCATCGGTTGCACCGATATCCCGATAATAAAAAATCGCATTACCATCTCCGGAAAATCCATCATTCATCTTAACAACTGCCTTTTGAGCGTCCGGATATTTAAGTTTCAGTAAAGCCAGTGCAAAAGCAATTTCCTTTTCATTTTTCAGGTTTTCATACCCCTCCGGTACTTGCAGCCCCAATTTTTTGAATATTTCCCGGCTTCCGGACTTTGTACCCAGATACCATAAATCCGGATTACACCCAAATACAGGGATATCGAGTTGAAGCGCCAGTTGTTTTTCATAATTTGTGACATTAAAAGTTGCCATATGAGCCATCTCCGGAAACCGGATATATTCCCTTATGCGTTTGATCAGACGGGGGCGGGCGAGTATTTTCTCTGTAAGGGAAATCTCCGAAGCGTCGTAACAGCTAAGCAACGTAAGCCGCTGACGGGCATGATAACCTGTAATTCCCGGCAGAAGGTGAAGGTAGTAGTCAATGATACTATTGTCTATTGGCACACTCGTAATATATATAACGCGTGTCCTTGGCATTCTGAGCAGGAGTAACATACATAGCAAACGCTCTTCATAATGTACTACTCCTTTCACGGATTTTAATATTTCCTTATCCAGTGTAAGACTCGGAATAATTACCACTGTTTTTTCTGCCAGGTCATCCAGAAAGATTTCATGAAATTTTTGGGTAAATCGTTCCTGAAGCAGATCGAATGCTGCGTCTTCCTTTATTTTGCTGATTAATGCTGATTCGGAAAGGGAAAGATGACTCATAGGTAATATCGTTTGTTTGATGAAAGAGAAAAAATATACCGGGATTACATTTTGGAAACAATTGTCGTAGAAAAAAACCTTTATCATCAAGGACTCCAATCAGCTCCAAAACTTTAAAATGAGTAGTAAAGATAGAAGAAAAAAACAGAAAATACCAAATATTTTATGGATTTCAGAAAAGTTTTGACTAAAAGGAACTTAAAAAGTGGCGCACTTTCCAAAAGTGCGCCACTTTCTGCCCCCTTTTCTCCCTTCACTCAAACCACACCACAATTTTCAACCCTCATAAAAAACCAAACAAAACCCATCGCTTTTCACCACCTAATCATTCCCTCAACGGGTATCCGGTGGTGTGAGTGGGTGTACCAAATCCGACTCCTACGGGCTTTGCGGCTCTATTCGATTATAGCACATTCTATTTCATGCGTCCCAGGAAATGAACCCAACAAGTCAAGAAATAAGGATTAAACGCCAGGAAATAAGAATTAAACGTCAAGAAATAAGCATTAAACGTCAAGAAATAAGGATTAAACGTCAAGAAATAAGGATTAAACGTCAAGAAATAAAGATTAAACGTCAAGAAATAAGGATTAAACGTCAAGAAATAAAGATTAAACGCCAGGAAATGAGAATTAAACGTCAAGAAATAAGAATTAAACGCCAGGAAATGAGTACTCTTTTTTATAAAACACCAAAGCCTGCACCCACCGCAGACTTTATCAACTCAATCCCCAAATCAATTACCAACTGCTTCAGCTGCCAGAATCAGGAAATCAAGAAAATCAGGCAAATCAAGGTTCAGACAATAAGAATCAGGAAATCAAGCCAATCAAGCCAATCAAGGTTCAGACAATCCCCCTGCAAAGCGTTTTCCCCTCCTCGGAGGGGCAAGGGGTGGGTAAATCCCCAACTGCTTCAGCCACCAGAAAAAAAAATTGCCGGCGGCCTCAAGCCACCGGCAAAAATAAATTGACCCAATAATTACAATTTAATAAATTTCTGAATAGAGTGAGAGCCGTCAGAATGAGTAACCTTTACCAGATACGTCCCCTCAGGTAACGCTTCCTCCAGCTTAACCTCAAGCGTAAGTTCTCCATTCTCTGATTTTACACTTTGAGTATAAACAACCTGACCAATAGAATTAAGCACCTCCAATACCCTACTTTCATCATCAGTATTAGACATAGAGAATGTAAAGAATCCATTATTAGGGTTAGGGTAAATAGATAGTACAGGCTCAATGATATCAGCACTAAGATCAGGCGTTTGATAACGGGTTGACATCAAATTACTGCTTCCTGAACAGGTTTGTACGCTGTAGTG
The DNA here is from genome assembly GCA_019695295.1 of Bacteroidia bacterium. Taxonomy (GTDB): domain Bacteria; phylum Bacteroidota; class Bacteroidia; order J057; family J057; genus JAAFHL01. The sequence continues at coordinate 3,233 of JAIBAH010000063.1, forward strand.
ATAAGAATCAGACCCCCTTAGATTATTACACCCCACAGGCACCACCCATACTTCATAGGAAAAATTAGAGGACAACCCACTTTTGGTATAACTAGTATTCGTAGTATAAACATTTGCCGAAATACTATTGGTTATCATGTTTTTAATTCTTACAAAATACCCAATTGCACCCGGAGCTGCCGACCAATTGGTTGTAATACTGTTACAAGTAGCAGAAAAAGTAAGAGCACCCGGAGAGGCCGGTCTTGGGTCTGTCACATTTACATAAATTGGACTAGCAGAAGGAGTATATTGACTGCCGCACTTTCCCTGAACAGAAATCTCGTAGGTTTCACCATATCCCGATACCGGTATAGTATAAACCCTTGAAGTTCCCGACGTAACCACTGAACTTGCTCCACCTAAAGAGGGCGTAATTTTTCGGATATAAGTAACATACGAAGGAGAAGCCCCGGTCCAACTATAGCTTACCTGATTACAATCAACCGTCGCAGAGAGGTTTGAGGGAGCCGCTTCACTACAAGGAGAAGTCCCCGAAGTAGTAAAGTAGGTTAAACTGGTAGTTTCCCCATTGGCATCCATAGCATAAGCGATGTAAGAAGAAGCCGGGCTAAGACCTGTCATTGTATGTGTATTTCCCGACAAGCCCATTGCACTCATCCAACTGGAACCAATTACCAGTTTTCGCCAGTATAAATTATAGGGTCCCGTACAAGGCGTAATTACAGCAGCAGCAGAGGTAGTATCAGGATACACAGAAGAAACGCTTAATGCAAAAGGACTTACCGTAAGCGTCATATCGTCAGATAACCCACAACCGGAATAAGTTAATACAACACTGCCGTTACTAATATCTGTTGGTCCGGGTGTATAGGTGGAGTTAGATAGATTCACATCACTAAAATTACCGTCGCCGGCGGTACTCCATGTTTTAACCGAGCAACCACCGCTTCCATTAAGCGTCACGGGAAACCCTGCGCAAATCGTTTGGTCTGCTCCGGCATCTACAGCCAGATTTACCCCACAAATACGGAAGGGAAAGGCTTGTGGAACGGTTCCTGTGCCGCCATCTACTGCATTGTTCCATGTATAAGTTCCAAGGCTAATATCTCCTACTAATTGCTTTGCGTTTCCGGTACCTGCCGGAGCAGCCCAAGGTCCCGAAGCTAAACTACCGCTATACTGCCAGGCTATCCAATAAGTTCCTGCTACAAGGGTATCGGGGAAGTTGGCAGGCCAATCCACGGTTACCGCCATAATAGGACGTGCAGTGTTTGTAGGGGTTGTTTCAGTTACTCTGTAAATATTGGTCCATGCATTGTAAGTAATCGTATTTGAGGTAGATACATAGTCCGGTGTTTGTCCGGTAGTAGGGGGTTGTGAAGTCCACAACTGCAATTTAGGAATTCCGGTAATAGTGGAAGTAGTAGGTGAGCCGGTTTGATAAGTAAATACCGTGAATTTCGTCGGTGCCCACTTTTCTGTGCCACCAATTACAAAATCATCAGCAACCATATTATCAATATTACCTGATAGCTGAGCACCAAATCCAATCGTACCCCATCCCAGAGTTGTCGTTGGTAAAGTAGATAAATCCGCTCCCCCGCTCCCGTTACCGGATGAGAACCCCTGTAATTGACCATTTGCGTAGAGTGTTTCTGTACCACACGAAGGGTTAGGCTGTGCGGTAAGCCTAAATGCGAAAAACAATAAAAAAATGGAAATAATAAAATTTGTTTTCATTTTGAATTAAATTAAAGATTAAAAAAAAGATTTATCTGTTATTATAAATTATAATAAGCTGGAAGATAGACTAATTGTGTTTCACTAGTCATTATACTCACTTCCTTTTTTACGAAGCCATTTTATGAAAATAATCAAAAAATAACGGAGTAATCTAAAGGGTTTGGTAAATCTATAAACGTAATGCACTTTTATGCATTACATTCCCGATTATCGTTAAAATAAAGCGATTTTACAAGTAGCGACATTGATTTTTGCTAATTAACAAATAGTTAAGGTTCGTTAAAAGAAAGTATATTGTTTTTGGGTAATGAATTTGTAGCATCTACCATCAAAAAGATAAACATTCCTCTCTTTGCATTGTAAGAGCGTAAAACGCATCAAATTCTCCCTAAAACTTGCCACAAAGGTAAAAACAAAGTGTAAGATTACCAAAGAAAAAATCTCGAAACTAAAAAAAATCAAACTTCCGATAGAACCCTTACCTAACGCTTATCTTACCGCACGATAAACGCCTCTACCGCAGAAAGATACGCAGGATAACCCCAGGCATAAGGCGTATTACCATGTTTCCCCCCAGGTATTTTATGCGCCTCCTTATAGATGCCCATATAATTGTCATACACAACCTGACCATGAGTATCCATCGCCAAAAAACTGTCATCTATTCCATGAATCCACATAAAAGGCTGTTGAATATCCCTTACTTTAGACGCATTATCAATTTTATTATCAGTAAAATAAGCCGCCGGAAGATTCAGCAATGCGGCATCTTGTACCATCTCATCGGTTGAAGCAAAAGGAGCTTCGAGAACGAAACAATAAGGTTGAAGGGTACGCTTATAGGCCGTAAGCTCGCAGGTAGGAGCAGTACCCAGACTAAACCCGTACATTACAAACCGGTCTTGCGTGAGTCCTTTTGATTTCAGCCACTTACAGCATGCGTCAGCGTCTGCATACAATCCGGATTCCGAAGGCTGCCCTTCCGATAAACCAAATCCTCTGTAATCATAAATCAGTACCCCAAACCGGTTTTTCCCTCCCACATTAGCCAGTAGCTTTGCACGAGTCCAGTACACATCTATATTTTTTGCATTTCCATGATTGTAGAGAATAACCGTATCAGTCCCGATTCGGGTGGTATCCCCGATATACACTGCATATATTTTCGCTTTATTCCCATTATCATCCGATTCAAGGGTGAAGAGGTGTATTAATTCCTTAGGGATATTGTAACTACTGTCCAGAGGAACCGTTTCGTCTTTGTAGTCATCCAATAAATACGCATTAATATCGCTGTCCGGATTGAATAAGTTACTGTTAAGCCTAAGACAACCGGAAAAAAGGAAAACCAAAGGAAGAGTAAATAATAATCTGTATTTCATATTATGTTTGAAATGAATATTTGAAAAAATAAGGAAAGAGACTCAGAACTTTCTGGCCACGCCAAAGTATATTCCCAGTGTACCCTGATTCCCGATGCCATTGTATTGGGTAACTACCCTTTCGTTATTCTGAAAAGGAGCCAGCCACCGCATTTCTATGCTATAATTCATTTTTGTCCGGTTAAAGGTATTGCCCAGGATAAGATTGGGAATAAAATTTACCGGTTGCTTTACATTGTGTGCTCTTGTACCGTAAGGAACGAGCCAGTTGGAAAGGGAAAAATAGCCAAAATGCCTTTTTTCTCCGTATTCTTTATAGAGGCTCAAATCCAGCTGAGGATAAAACCGAAACTGTTTGTAGCCGTACATCAGGTTCAGTACTGGAGATACACTTGCTCCCCATCCGCTTTTTCTCCAAATCCCCTGCGTAAGGCCTATATCGATTTGTCCCACTCCCGCCGCAAGCGCCGTTGTATGAAGCCCGCCGAACAGGGTACGCTTATCGTCTATTCCGTAGGCACAATAGAGAGAAGAAAACGGAACTGGGATTTTTAAACCTGCGAAATCAATCAGAGGTCCTCCCAGTGAGGCTCCGGCCTGTATTTCTTTGGATTGCAGGGGACGTATTACCCGTGAGGGAGCACAGGAGTAGCCCATAAACAGTATCCAGGCAAGAAAGAAAACCGTAATTGTACGTTTCATGTATTTGGAATCATTAAGGTTAATAATTTCTTTACAAATGTAGGGCAAAATCCGGGATGAGATACTGAAAGGGCGAAATTTTTCTAAAAAAGAATGAAATTTCAAAAACCCGGTAAGATTCTTCCCGCCTGGGGTTTATTTCCGGAAAAACAGAAAAACAGAAAAAGAGAGACCGGATTTACAGACTTTATCCTTACTTTTGTCAAAAAAAAAGAACATGAAATTTCAGATAGGGCAAAAAGTAAGATTTTTATATCAGTCAGGAGAAGGAATTATTACCTCAATCATTGATAAAAAAACGGTTGAGGTAGATTTAGGGGATGATTTTCCTGTGGATTTCCCCATTGATGAACTTATTGTCATTGACAGAAAAGAAAATATCCTTTTACCCAAAGTAGAGAAAGAAGAGAAAAAAGAAACTCCTTTACCGGTAAAATTAGGGATTCATCTGATGGATTTATCGCTTGCTGTCTCAAAAGACGGAGAAGAATATTTTGAACTTTATCTGATTAATCCTGAAAAATGGGATATGCAATATGTTTGTCATTGCCGGTTGCGGAGCAAGTTTATGTTTTTGAGTGCAGGCAGCCTGAAATCGCAGGGAGTAGCTACGCTTACCCGTTTCTCTTCCGATGAACTCATGTATTGCAAAGAGTTTCATTTTCAGTTTTTACACTATACTCAGGGGCCGGGATTGCCTCAGGCACCTATGGAAAAAAACTATGCCTGGAATCCGGGGAAATTAGACAAAGAACCCTTGTTTATAGACCTGATAAAAAATGACGCATGGCTTTTTGGGCTTAGAGACCGGCATTCTCAGCCTGAACCCGTAAAAATCGAAAATCCGTTGGACGCATTGTATTCTGTCGTTACTCCTCAGGAGGTAAAGCTACCCAAAACCGCCAAAATAGTAGATTTACACATCGAAAAAATTGTTAAAGATACCAGAGGAATGGACAATGCCGCCATGCTTTTTGCGCAGCTGAATGCATTTGAGAAAGCAATTTCCGACGCACTCGCCGATAATCATCAGAGTCTGATTATCATTCATGGAGTAGGGGAGGGCAGGCTAAAATCCAGAATCCTGGAAAAACTCGGGTTTCATCCGAAAGTAAAGCAGTTTAAACCGGCGGATATGCTGAAATTCGGAGGAGGCGCCACAGAAATATGGTTTAAATAATTCGGACATTTCAATTTTAATATATAATGCTTAAAAAATTTTTACATCATATCCCTCAGATTGGAGAGAATGTATTCATCGCTGAAAATGCAACCGTAATCGGAAGGGTAAAGATAGGCAAGGACAGCAGCATTTGGTACAATGCCGTACTGAGAGGCGATATTGACGATATTATCGTCGGAGAGAGAACCAATATTCAGGACGGGGCATTGCTGCATTGCTCAGGAATGAGAACCCCCGTCATTGTAGGAAACGATGTGACGATTGGTCATCATGCCCTCATACACGGATGTACTATCGGGGATGAAGTGCTGATTGGGATGGGGGCTATCATACTGGATGAAGCGGTGATTTCTTCTCATACTGTAATTGCGGCAGGCACTTTGGTGACGGAGCGGAGTCAGCTGGAAAGCGGTTGGTTATACGCCGGCATTCCCGCCAAAAAAATCAAACCCCTGACCCCGGAGCAGATTCTGCTATTGAAAAAGAGTGCTGCTCATTATGTGGAAAATGCCCATCTTCATTCCATAAGTGAAAAAATTGTATAAAAATCTTCTTCTGAATTTCATGTATGATACATAAAATGGGGGATTTTTGAAAAAAAACAAAAAAAAATAGTACTTTTGTAAAAATTGTAGTAAAAATTATTATTTTTGTAACCAGAATAGTATTTATTGCTTTCGCTTTTGTAAAATCAATGTTTTATCACTTAAAATTTTAGCTTATGGTAAAGAAAGTATTATTGGTTGTAGCCGTTGTATTGCTCGCAGGGATTGGCTATCTCGCTTTTAAAGGCTCCTCAATGCCGGATAAATTACATATCGAACGGTCTGTTGTAATCAATGCACCGGCAGATATCGTATTCAAACAGGTCAATAACCTGAAAAATTGGGAAAAATGGAATCCATGGTACGAATTAGACCCTACTCAAAAGCTCACCTATAATGATATTCCTGAAGGAAAAGGAGCCATGTACGGCTGGGAAGGAAACAAAAACGTAGGGAAAGGGACAATGACCATCGAAGATTCCAGCCCGAATGAGACGGTAGAAATTGACCTGAAATTCACAGAGCCTTTTGAATCCAATCCGGACGGAGGATTTGATTTTTCCACTGTAGAAGGAGGTGCAACAAAAGTCGTATGGAGATACGATGAAAAAATTAACGGGCTGGGCACCAAAATGATGTATGCGGCGATGGGAATGAGCGGCAACGCTATGGATGAAATGCTGGGCAAGGATTTTGAAAAAGGACTTGCCAAAATGAAAACCATTGCTGAACTGGAAGTTCCTGTTACCCCCCAGACACCGGTACTGGAAACCCCGGAACCCGCTAAAAAATAATAACCGGCACTCCCACCTTACGTTTGTGTCCTCACAAACGTAAGGTACTTGTTCCGTTAGGTGTTAAGCCGAAGGCGTCACCTAACGGAATTTATCAAAGTCTCCGGCCTTGCGATACCCCCGCCTTACGTTTGTGTCCTCACAAATGTATAGCCCTACGCAAAGCGCACACACTCATCTCCAAAAAATCCCATAAAACAACAACAAAATAGAGAAGAGTTACGTTCTGTAAAAAATAATGCCTCAGCATATTCCCGGTATCAGGCAGCATGTTCAATTTGCAGAAAATCAATTTACGGCACAATATTTGAGCGGAATATGAATATTTTATTTACCTAATATAAATTGTATGACCAGAATAGTTTTTTCTGTTTTTTTCCTGCTTGTCATTCATACGGCTTTTGGCCAGCTTACCGCTTTCGGAAGGAAAAATTACTCCATTACTTATAAAACTACCTCAACGAAAGGAAATATTCCTCAGCCCCCTTTGTTTAAACCCAAAATGGAACTGGTGAAATACACCCCTTTTGACGAAATCGAAGCACCTGCTGTAGCATCCGTTACCCCGGCTGCTCCTGCAAAACCAGCCAAAAAGCAAACCAAAACAGCAAAACCCAAAAAAAAGCCCGAAACAGCCCCGGTTGTCAGCCCAAGAGACAGTAATCCGGACGCACCGGTAGAAATCGTAGCAACTCCGGCTCCGGCTAAAGGGAGTAAAGCAGAAGTAGCCGCTGACGCACTGTACAAAAAACAAATCAAAACCATCGTGGATACAGCGTATTCTTACCTGAAAGTAACTTATAAATCCGGAGGAACTACCAAAGCAGGGGTAGATTGCTCAGGGCTTGTCATGATGTCCTACAAATCTATTGGGAAAAACCTGCCAAGAACCTCTGCGGAAATGTCGAATACAGGGACTGAAATAAAAGAGATAAAAGAAATCAAAGTCGGCGATTTAGTCTTTTTTGATTCCAACAACGCCGGAAAAATCAATCACGTAGGCATGATTACCTTTGTAAGCGATGTGGATATTAAATTCATCCATGCCACACTCAGTGCAGGCGTAATCGAAAACTCCCTGATGAGCAATTACTGGAAACCCCGTCATAAAAAAACGACAAGGGTATTGTGATTTTTTTCAGCACTTATACATGCTCAGATCAATCCTCTTGACTTAATCTCAAGGTATTTATTCAATGCATTTACGGTAAGATTTTCGGGAGCACTCAGCACTGCATTTACCCCGTTTCTTTCCAGTTCCATTACAATTTGTCTTTTTTCCGATACGAAATTCTCGCCGATTGCCTTCATATACACTTCCTCCGAATTCCGGGGCTGAGAAGTAATCAGATGTTTCAGTTCTGTATTTTCAAAGAATATCACCACAAGCAGGTGATTGGAAGCGATTTTTCTTAAAAAAGGCAACTGACGGCGCATAGAAGACACCGACTCAAAATTTGTATAAATCATAATCAGGCTACGCTGAGTAATTTTTCTTTTGATAAAAACATACAACCGCTCAAAATCCGATTCCGGAAAACGGGTAGTCTGATTGAAGAGCGTCTCCAGAATGACATTCATCTGCGTAGCTTTATTGTCTGCCGGTAAACCCTGATGGATTTTTTCGGCAAAAGTAATCAGCCCTGCTTTATCGTGCTTGTGAATGGCAATATTGGAAATTACCAGACTTGTATTAATCGCATAATCCAGCAACATCATTTCATGGAACGGCATTTTCATATTCCGGCTTTTATCTATAACGGAATATACATTCTGTGCTTTTTCATCCGTAAACTGATTCACCATTAACTGATTCGTTCGGGCAGTGGCATTCCAGTTTACCGTTCGGTAATCATCTCCCCTGACATAAGGCTTAATCTGTTCAAATTCCGTCGTATGTCCCAGCCTCCGTATCTTTTTGATACCCATTTCATTCAAACGGTTGGAGATCGCCATCAGTTCATATTTTTTCATCTGAATATAGGACGGATACACCGAAACCTGTCTTTCTTCATCAAAACGATACCTTCGCTTTATCAGCTGAAAAGGCGAAAGTACATAAATATTCAATGCCCCAAACCAGTATTCCCCCCTTTCGGTAGGCCGTAAAAGATATTCAATCGTTTTATCGCTCCGTGCATTCAGATTCAGGTCAAACAGCAGGTTACGTTGCTGAAATTGTACCGGTACTTCATCTATGATTTCCAGCGTAGTAGCAAAGGAATACCGGTTTTCCATTTCAATTCTGACATTATTGTAATCACCGTTGGAAAACCGCTGAGTCAGGACTCTTCGTGCAAAAAAACCGGTTTTACTCCGGTAAAGCATCCCTATATCGAGTAAGGTAAACGTGCCCAGCAATACAACACCTGCTTTCATGGACAAAAACAGAAAGGGAAAAAAATAGGAAATAAAAAACCCGAATACGAGTGCTCCGGCGACGTAGAAGAATCGTTTATTGAGATATACAGATTTAAAAAAATCAATCATTTTGCTTTGATATATTGGAGTCCTGAACGAAATTGAGGGAAAATTAACGGGGAACTTCTATTTTCTCCATAATTCTTTTGATGATATCATCTTCTCTCAACCCTTCCATTTCTTTTTCGGGAGTAAGGATAATCCGGTGTCTCAATACCGGCAAAGCCATGAATTTCACATCTTCCGGCGTAATAAAATCCCGTCCCCGTAAAACAGAAAGGGCTTTGGAAGCATTCATAAGATATAACGTAGCCCGGGGAGACGCTCCCAGAAATACATCTCCGCTTCTGCGGGTTTCCTGTATAATTCCGGCAATGTAGGCAAAAAGTTTAGGGTCAACGTGTACGGTCTGAACCGTCTGACGAAATGCCTTAATCTGTTCTTTGCTTAGTACCGGGCGAATCTGACTGAGGTCATTGAGCCCTTTCCGGTGATGAAACTGATTCAGTATTTCGATTTCTTCCTGTAAAGAAGGGTAGGAAACCTTAATTTTAAATAAAAAACGATCAAGCTGAGCTTCCGGAAGGCGGTAAGTTCCCTCCTGTTCCACCGGATTTTGGGTTGCCACTACCATAAAAGGCTGCTCCATTGTATAGGTTGTGCCATCCAGCGTAATTTGTCTTTCTTCCATTACCTCAAACAAGGCCGACTGGGTTTTTGCCGGCGCGCGGTTAATCTCATCTATCAGGACAATATTGGAAAAAACCGGCCCCTGACGAAACTCGAATTCGGCGGTTTTCAGATTAAAGATAGAGGTACCAAGTACATCAGAGGGCATAAGGTCAGGGGTAAACTGAATTCTGGAAAAACCCGTATCAATCGTTTTGGCAAGGATTTTTGCCGACAAGGTCTTGGCTACTCCGGGAACCCCCTCAATGAGAATATGCCCGTCAGCGAGTATGCCGGCAAGCATTAACTCTACCATTTCCGGTTGCCCTACCAGAATTTTTGAAAACTCATCTTTTACTTTTTCAACAGAGGATAGTACTTCTTCAATATTTAACCTGGATTCAAAAGGAGTATGTTCCATATTTTAACTTTTTGTATGAATGTGTATATTTGATTGTATTTTTTTAAATGCCTTTTGCAGGTGCTTTCGCATAAAATCCATCTAATAAGGCCGAAAAACTGATTAAATCATTTTCAGAAAGCGTATGAGACGACTTTATCGCATGAACCCACTTTATCAGGGTTTTTACTTCACCGATTTCAACATTGGTTTTCCCCGCTACGATTTCACAGAACTCATCATTCAACTCATGAGTCTGAATATAAAAATGATTGCGGAGATACTCCAGAAAAAAGCGGATTCGTTTTTCTGCAATATTTTTATGAGCCTGACGCTGAAAGTACAGCCTTCCGATAGTTTCCGTAAAGTCCAGCGTACTGTTTCTCAGCGGAGTGATTACCGGAATAATCCTTTGCCTGCGTTTCATTTCAAATATCACATAGATGAGCACCGAAACCACCATCAGTATCAAAGCCCAGTAAAGCGGAGGCTGAGAATAAATATACCTCAGGATTTCTGATTGTCCTTTTGCAATCCGGTCTAAATTCTCGGGTTTGTGGTATTCATCCCAGACAATTTTTTCATCAGGACTCAGATGAGAAAAAAATACAGAGACAAAGTCCTTGTAATCATACTTGGGGTGCATCATCATATAATTGGTGAAAATAGTAGGATGTGTGCACACATAAAAACTTCCTTTCCCGTAATTTCGCTGAATAAAAACCGGCTTATTCTCCTGATTTACTCCCAGAATAAGGGTCTTTGATGTATTGACAGAATCAAAATATACGCTCAGCATACTGTTGGTAAAATAATAGGGATTCCCTTCTTTTGAGCCTTCGCTCTGGAAATAGTTTGCCTTTAGCCTGACACTGTCCGTAAGGTCAAGATTCCCGAAAGTAGTAGTAAAACCTAAGCTGTTATGAATATTCTGGCTGAACCGGTAAGCCATAATCATCACATGATTTCCCTGTTTTACAAATCGTTGTAATTCTTCCAGATCGAGGTCAGAGACTTCAAAGTATTCATTGAAAAAAAGATAGGTAACGGAAGTACTATCAGTAGAAAGTCCGTCAGGATTGCTTACAGGAAAGTAGTCTTCATTAAGATAATTATAGATTGCTTTTTTGGTATAGATTACTTTGGATTCCGGAAAAAGGTCTTTCAGTCTTTCATATAATATATAGCTTCCGTAAGGCCGTTTTGAACTTTTGGAGAAAGAAGGGGTCCAGTCTGTCCGGGAAGAAGTGCTGCCTTCGGAGGCAACTCCCAGCCCAATCAGAATAATAATTACCACACCAAACAACAGATATATTTTTTTCATATTTTACCGGAAGAAAAGATTATGAAACTTTTTTGGTTACTTTAGTCTGAAATTCTTTAAAAGTTCCCGCAATATTCTGATACACTTCCGCATTTACCGGAAAATCTCCGTAAAATATATACTCAAAACTACGGGTCAGTTCCATGAAGGATTTTCGGAAAGGCGAATTGTAAAGCTCCATCAGATATTCATGATTCGTTTTGTTGGCTTTCCACTGAATCCAGTTGTTTTGGGTGAGCGTTTTGAGGGCTTCCATATAGAGCAGACGTACAGCACCCCGGAAATCAGACTGTTGTAAGGCCTTCTGTATCAGTATTTCAAAGTTGGTTTCTACGATATTGACTTCCTTTTCTGTAAAACTAATTTCGAGCGGTTCGGCTTCTTTCATGAAAATCTCCCGGATTTTCACCTTAAATAAACTCCACAGAATCATGCCTACCGCAAACAACGCTATCCCGTAAACCAGCAGATTAATCACCCAGTTTTGCACTTTTCTTTCAGTATCCCTGTTTCTGCCCGAATGTTTGTCTAACCAATCGGCTATTTTCATGATTAACAATTGTAAGATATTGGGTTTCCTTGCTTTGGGTATTTCTAAATACCCAAAAGCTTTATCTTCCCGGATTTTGTTGAGTTGCAGGGTATCAAAACTCCGGAGGGTAACTTTATTTCTTATCATTTGGCCTTCGGTCTCAGGTTCTTCTGTAATTAACGACTCCTCTTCATTCGGATAATCTTCCTTTTTTTGAAACTCGTCCATCGCTTCTATGATACTATCTACCGGATATGCCGGCTCAGTCTCGTTTTGGGCAAAAGAAAAGGGGGAAAACAATGCAATAAGAACAAGAACAAAAAAGTTCTTCATGTACAATTGTATCAATACGATGTTTCTCCTGAAAATTACAGAGGAAAATGTAGATGAAATATCAGATGAAATTCTTTTTTCCGGAAATAATACCATAGATTTGCAAAAAATGACTTAAAGGTAATACTTTTTTTGTTTTTAATAAAAAATCTATGGAAAAATTTTCAAATTATTTCAATGTAAGGGTATATGGAGTATGTATCCATGAAGGAAAGTTACTGATTTCGGATGAAATACAAAACGGGCTCACCTTCTCCAAACTTCCCGGCGGCGGACTCGAATTTGGGGAGGGAATTGCGGATTGTCTGAAAAGAGAGTTTCAGGAAGAGATGGAGGTGGAAATTGAAATAGGAGAACTGTTATATATCAATGATTTTTTTCAACCATCTGCTTTTAATCATAAAAGCCAGGTGATTGCAGTATATTATAAGGTAAGCCTTATTTCTCAGCCTAAAGTGAGCATTACAGAGATACCTTTTAATTTTACTTCCATGGAAAACGGCTCCCTTGCTTTTCGTTGGTTGCCGGTAAATTCATTACGGGAGGAGGATTTTTATTTTCCGATAGACAAACGGGTCGCCGCAAAAATTATCGGTCTGAACATTAATTCAGCGTACCCAAAGCCACCATTGTAAATTCAGGTATGACGATATTCATCAGTTCGTTATCGGAGAAACGCTTCATTTTATAATGTCCGTTCATTTTTCCGATAGGGGTCTGAAAATGCGTTCCGCTTACATATTTATAGGACTCTCCGGGAGCTATTACCGGCTTTCTGCCCACTACTCCTTCTCCTTTCACCACAGAGTGCTGACCATATCCATCAACGATATTCCACTCCCTCGCTATGAGCTGAACGATATCTTTGGATTCGTTTTTAATCTCAATCTGATAAGCAAATACATAGCGAATAGCCTGAGCTACGGATTCCTGCTCAATAAAACGGGAAATTACATTTACCCTGATTCCTTCTGTGATTTGTGTTGAGACAATTGGCATACCTTGCAGATATAAGAATAATTAAGAAAAATAGGTGAATAAGTTTAAGCAAAAGATAAAATGAAAAAACAAGTTTCCGTTGATTTTACCTGTTTACCCTCTGCAAATTTATAAACAATTTTTGGAATCAAAAAGTTAGAAGCCAATTTTTCTCCGGAAAAAAAAATACTACCTGATTATGTAATCAGAAGATACATCAGAATACCGGAAAAGTAAGCAATTGTTGCAGGAATAGTGATTTTTTTCATATACCACCCAAAAGTGATGTGCTCCATTCCCATCACTGCCACACCAGCCGCGGAACCGATTATCAGAATACTTCCCCCGGTTGCTGCACAGTAGTTGATGAGTTGCCATAAATGATCATCGGTAGGATAAGTAGCACTGTCAAACATTCCCTGAGACGCTGCCACAAGCGGTACATTATCTACGATTGCGGAAGTCAGTCCTATCGCTATCGCCACCAGATCCAGATTTACAATCGTGGTACGCATCCATTCTGCAAGGTGATGCAGATGACCTGTTACTTCCAGACTGCCTACAGCAAGCAGGATTCCCAGAAAGAATAAAATACTGGGTGTGTCAATTTTGGTTAATGCGTGAGCAACGGAATAGTTTTTTTTCTCTTCTGTGTCTTTGTCTTTATGGATGATTTCTGAAACTATCCACACCAGGCCTAAAGAAAGCATCATTCCGATATAAGGCGGTAAATGGGTCAGGGTTTTGAATACCGGTACAAACAACAACGCCGCTACTCCCGTAATCAGCATTACAAGTGATTTGTCGGCTTCTGTTCGGGATTGATGAGAATGATATGACTGTGACTGAAGTGTTTCATTTCTTAAAATAAAGGAAAAATAGAGCATAGCTGCTGTCAGACCGGCAAGCGAGGGAAGTATCAATGTAGTTGCGGTATTAAAAGGCGTGATTTGTTTTCCTATCCAGAGCATTGTGGTAGTTACCGGTCCGATTACCGACCACGCACTGGAATTTACAGCGATGACGACAAGCCCTGCGTATATTTTTCTTTGCTCGGTGCCGGAGATAATTTTTCTGAGCAGGGTAATCATCACAATTGCAGACGCAAGACTGTCCAGCACTGCGGAAAGAAAAAAGGACAGAATCCCAATAATCCAGATGAGTTTAATCGTGCTTTGTGTCTGAATCTTGTCGGTAATGATAGTAAAACCTTTATGTGCGTCTATCAGCTCTACGATAGTCATGGCTCCCAGCAAAAAGAACAGAATTTCTGAAATACTACTCAGATGAAGCGATAATTCAGTATTTACTTCAGTGTTGTTATGGCCGCTTAGCATATATACCGTCCAGCAAAGTACCCCTGTAAGGATTGCCGAAGCGGTTTTATTTAGTTTTATTGTATGTTCAAATATAATAGCCAGGTATCCGATTATAAAGACAAGAATAAGAAGCATAAGTTAATTATTTGTTTTGTGGGGGCAAAATTACGGTAAAATCAGGTCTTTGCAAAAAAAAACTATAAAACCCCACTCATTACAAAAACCCTGCATTCATTTTGAGGCTGTTTTTCATTGAGGGAAAGCCCGTAGAAAGAGTGTTCCAATTCATGGAAAACAGGGTTAGCGTTGTCCTGAAAAAAGAAAAAAAAGAGTGTTTCTGAAGGATGATATAAAAAAATATTCAAATACCAATAAGGATGAATCTGAATACAAGGAAAGTGGGTTTGTTCAGTCAGAAGGACGTATCTCATTGAAAAACACCTTTTTTGAAAAATACAATCAATAGAAATCATTTCACGGATAAGTTACTTTTTGACACGGATTATCATAAACATAATAAAAAATAATTCGTATGTAAGAAATAGACAATTTTTGGCTTCTTTTTTGTGCATATGAAATTAATAAAAACGTAAAATATGAATAGAGTTTTTTTGCCAATCACCTTTTTCCTTTTCTTTATTTTGTCGGTTAATATTTTTTTGGGACAAACCAGGGGAGAACCCGCCCAAAAACAAAAAAAAGATAAAGTACTGCCGGAAATTGTCCTTGTTGAAGGAGGGGAGTTTCAGATGGGGTCCCGCTACGGCGAAATAGATGAAGAACCTGTACACAAAGTCAGGCTTCAGAATTATTATATCGGAAGGTATGAAGTAACCAATGCGGAATATTGTGTATTTCTAAACCTTCGTCAGCCCGGAAAAAAAGAACTGGAAGGATGGATTTTTTCCATGAATGAGAACTATGATATACAGAAGTCAGGGAAAGATTATTATGTAATAGAAGGAAGAGAGAAGTTTCCCGTTACACAGATTTCATGGTATGGAGCAAGTGCCTATTGTGAATGGTTACGCAATCTTACAGGAGAACCTTACCGCCTGCCTACCGAAGCAGAATGGGAATTTGCTGCAAGAGGAGGCCGTAAAACCCATAAATATGTATATGCAGGAAGTAAAGATGTAGGAGAAGTTGCCTGGTTCGCATGGAATTCTGAAAAGGGAAAACACTCGGTCGGAACCAAAATGCAAAACGAGCTAACCCTTTTCGATATGAATGGTAACGTTCAGGAGTGGTGCAATGACTGGTACAGTGATAAATATTATTCAGAGCTTGAAATTGATAATCCTTCAGGTCCGGATACCGGAAAAGAGTGTGTAGTAAGAGGCGGAAGCTGGAATCTGGAACTGGAATTTACCCGCAACGAAGACAGAAACAAATATTCCCCTACTACCAAAAGCAGCACAATTGGCTTTCGCATTGCCAAAGATTATTCCGGTGGCAGAAAACAGGAACTACAGGAAAATGCCGCAAGATGAAGGAGAAATCCCAGTAAATAATTTATAACAAGCCGGATTTTCTGAATAAAAAGAGCCTCCTTTTCCGCAACCCGCATCACGGTATATTTCTTTTCAGAGGATATTTTACAAGAATAGACTCCGGAAGCTAGTTCACCGATATTCATTGAGAAATCAAGGGGAATTTGAATGGGTATCTTTATCGTTTTTACCTTCCGTGCGGTAATATACATGACAGGACTTACGTGAAAAAAGGTCTTTTTTATTGGTAATTTTGTGTTTTTGGGGCATTGAGCATAGTCGAAATGATCCAAAAATACAAAATTGCTTAAGTCCTCAATATAAAGCTCAAACTTACTAAAATGATTTTTTTTATGATTTTAGTGCGTGTGTATGGAGATGGTTAATTTGATAAAACATAAATTCGTTTCATATAAATCCAGATTTTTTCTCTATTCCCATTGAGATAAAACAGTTTTTACGATTCTACCTCAATGGGGATTGAGAATTTCCTTATTCCTTTTTCTTTTTGATACGGTCTATATCGTACATTAAGGAAAGTTGGGGGATAAGGTGTTGAGAAAAATCTCCTTTATCAAGGAGATCTCTAAACCATCCAATTTTAGGGGCCAGCCAAAGCGTGTGATTAGGCAATATGGAATATCCCATGGCAAAGCCTACATCATAGGTAAAATAGTTTCTCCAGTTCATCTTATACGCAAGGCTTTTTTCTGCACTTAAGGTAATCATCGTTTTAAAATCAGGCTTATTGATGATACGATATCCAATGCCTCCTCCCAATGTTATGTTATTTGTTCTGAATGGCATTGTTCCCTTAAATATAATTTCTGTCCAAGTCCCATGATGAATATATTTATATTCAAATTGCTCATAGTTAAAAATGGAATAGTTTCCGGATAAATGCAATTGCAACCTATTTTTCAAAAAGTTGAAATACAATCTTCCACCAAAATGAGTATAGCTAAAATTAGGATAAGGGAGAAGTGCCTTATTATACCCCACAAATGCCCATTCCTCTTTGCTATACCCACCTACTCCAAATCCGGTTTTATCATTTCTGTTAACAAATGCTCCACTCCCAACCTCGAATCTCCATCCAACCCGTTGTGCTGAGGCAGTAAAGAATATCAAAATACTGATACATACTAAAATGATTTTCTTCATGATAGGGGAAAATTAATGGGTAATATGAATGATAAAGGTAGTAGCAACGTGTTGATGATCTCTAATTTTCAAATAATATATCCCTTGTGGTATATCCCCTGTATAGAAATAAGCCTGGTTTCCGATAAGTATTTCTTGCCGACATAAGAAGCCCTCTTTTGTATAGATTGCTGCATGAATGGGATTTTGTAATGCATTCTCTATCCAAAGACGTTCATCACAGGGGTTAGGAGATATCTTGAATTGTGAACTTTTTTGCATTTCTATGGGAAAGGGTAAATTTTCTTTCTTACAATTCTCTATTAACTCGTAAGTCATCTCCTTCTCAAGGCTATCTGATTTTTGCCTTACCGTACAATTCGGACAATAGCAGTTGGTATTAACTGTATAATGTCTTGTCGGAGATTCTCCACAAAAGTTATGGGCAACCACGTGAATCGTGCCGTTGAGGGTACCCGAAATCTGTTCTCCGCAACATACTCTCCAGGTTCCACTTCCGGTAGGGCTGGGGCTTTGAGGAATAATATCAAGATTATCCGCCCACCAAGAATATATATACCCGGTTTGATAATTGCCAATGGAGAAGGTTTGGCAGCGATTGAGTGTAGCAGATGCGTTTATTGTAGGAGTCGAAGGCAATACGTAAGGGGCAATGACTAAAGGTTTGGTAACTACACGATTTACGTTTGCTCCCGTTACAGGATGAGGATAATTAAGGGTTAATTTGACGGTGTAAGTACCGGAAGGTGTGCCGTTAGCGATATTGACAGGAAGGTAATATTTGTATACGTCAGCAGTTGCATTTACCGGATTGAGAAGATAGTCTATCCCGTTCGGCTTCAATATAGCAAATTGATAGGTAGCTCCGGGTAAATAGTCTTCTACTGCCCAATGATTCTGATATCCTGAAGGTCCAATACAAATTTGAGAAGGAGAGGCTATTGAAAAATCATTGTTTTCTTTATAGACTCTTACATAATCTATCTCTATTTGCGTAGGGTTTCCCATCATTCCGTTATCCATGGGTGGGTTGTGTACTCCACAGTTCAATATAATATTCATTCCTATTACCTGTTTAGTAGGATCAAGCAAAAAGTCTTCGGGAAAGCCACCAACTCTTTTATTGTTGAGGTAATAAATAATAGAATCTTGCCGCCAATGCACACCCCAAATAAAAAAATCTTTGGTCATGTCTAACCGAAATGCTCCGCCACTTGGGTCATCATCCAAAGGGATAATATTCCTACCATAAGCCGTTCGGTAGCCGTCTTCGCATGGATATTGATTAAATCGGTCATAATGCTCATGCGTTTGATACCATGACTTGGTACTAACCCCACTTATACTTCCGCTAGTATTCGACCCGACATTTGAACCCTGAACAAACTCAAAGATATCCATTTCTTCATAGATACAATAATCAGGGTGAATATTGTTTCTATATAACCAAAAAGCAGGAAGTAGTCTAGTTGGGGATTGGGTTCTGTTGGGAATTTTGATTCTTGCCTCAAAGTATCCGTAACGAATATAGGCATTGGACATAAATTGTGTGGTGTTGAACTTGCTATTTCCATCTAAACGTTGGATGAGTTTAAGGGTTCCGTTAGAGACAGTAAAATCTGTGTTGGTAGAGATATCAATACTTTGCCCTGCGCCCCCTGAAAAGGTTTGCCATTTTTTAGGACTCGTGTTAAAATTTGTGGGAGCAGGCATTAGCTCTACGGAGCTACTATTAAATTCATCTGCAAAAATCAAAGAAAAACTTCCGGTTAGTCCGCTTGGCAAAGTTCCCACATTTGTAGGAGGAGTTCCGGTTGTATTATTACTATTATCGTAATCAATTAAGATACAATCAATACAAGTTTTAGTCGGAATATGCACATCTCGTGCATTTTGTGCGTACAACTTGACATTAATATAGCTCATAAGCATAAGTATAATTAAGTACAAAGCTGAGGGGGGGGGGAATTACTCTTTTTTTCATATCGTTTTACAATTTAAAAGTGAAAAATATATTTATGCCGTAAAGCTACCGAAATGTTATGAAAAAAGCAAATGTTTTTTTTGTTTTTTTATTTTGTTCAAAAGATTCGGGCTAAACGGAGGTTATTCCTTTATCCATTTTTATAATCAAGGACAATAGGTCTGCCATTTTATTTGAAGAAAAGTTATTCCTATCCGAAAATGCTAAAAAAGAAATATTTTTAGCTATTTTTCCTTAAAAAAACACCTTATGAAAGAATGGTTTTTCTCAATGGCAGACAGATTATCTTTACTCTTTGTCATAAATTTTAAACTTTTTTTGATGTAAATTCTCTAAACCAGTTTTAGGGTAAGACATCAAAATCGTAAAAAGGAGTGCGGAAAGGCAGATAAAAGATGTCCGGCTTTTTTTATAAAAACGGGGATAAAATAAAAATTCTACTTTAGTGTAACTATTTGCAAAAAATACACTAATTTTGTGCCGTTTTTCGATACATATTGTATAGTTTACTTATTAATTTATAATTTTAAGCCGCTTATTATGCCAGAAGTTTCATTTGTAAATGCCGCCGAACTTACCGGTTTTGATGCTATCTCAAACAATAACCACGAGTTAGTCATGTATTGTAATGACAATGCCACCGGATTAAAAGCGATTATCGCTGTTCATAATACTACATTGGGTCCTGCTTTGGGAGGATTGAGAATGTGGAAATATGCCTCTGACAAAGACGCTCTTTTTGATGTTCTTCGCCTTTCCCGTGGGATGACTTATAAGTCTGCCGTTGCCGGACTCAATCTTGGTGGTGGCAAAGCAGTAATAATCGGTGATGCCCGCACTCAGAAAAATGAAGCCTTGTTGAGAAGGTTTGGGAAATTTGTAAATAATCTTGCCGGAAAATATATCACAGCGGAAGATGTGGGAATCGGCGTAAAAGACATTGAATATGTTCAGAACGAAACGCCTTACGTGGCAGGACTTTCTGATAAAAGTGGTGACCCTTCTCCTTTTACTGCCCTCGGTACTTATCTGAGTATTAAGGCAGGAATGAAAAAAATCACCGGAAGTGATTCGCTTGCAGGCAAAAAAATCATGGTTCAGGGAACAGGACATGTGGGTTTATACCTCGTAGAACATCTCGTGAAAGAAGGCGCAATCGTATATGGCTATGATATCTATGAAGATACTCTGAAGAAAGCCGTGGACGCAGGCGCTGTTGCTGTGAATGCTTCTGAAGTATATTCCAAAGAAGTGGACGTATATGCTCCCTGTGCTTTGGGTGCAACCCTGAATCCGGATACAATTCCTCTGCTGAAATGTAGCCTCGTTGCAGGTGCCGCCAACAATCAGTTACTCGACGAAGTAAGAGACGGGCAAAGCCTTCAGGATAGAGGAATTCTCTATGCTCCGGATTTTGTGGCCAACGCCGGCGGGATTATCAATGTATTTAACGAAGTAAACGGACCTTACAATGTCAATAAATCTACCCGGATGACCGAGAGTATCTATGATACCGTTCTCAGCGTCTTTAAAATGTGTGAAGAACAAAATATTCTTCCTCAGCAGGCGGCAATGGCATTGGGTGAAAAAAGAATCCGTGAGGTCGGAAATAACAGATTATTTAATTAATCAGGTTGGATACTTTTAGGATTTATCCTGAAAATAGATACTTTATTATAAAATCTGTACTGAATACACTAAACAAAATAACGGAAACCCGGTTTCTGTATCACGTTAAATAAATTGTTCTTTGATAACTGAATAAAAAATTATGCTCGAAAACAGGAGAGATGTACGCGCTAAAGTAATGCAGGCTTTATTTGCATTCAAATCCATGGAAGGGGAACCCCGGGTTGCATATAATTTGCTGCTTGCCGAAACCGAAAAGGAAGTGGAAGTACTGGAAAAAAATAAAGGAATTTCCGGGGATGTAAAATTACTGAAAACCTTATTTTTCGAGACTATCCGCAATGCCGAAATGTATGATTCCTATCTCAGGGAAAAAGCCGCAAACTGGGACATCGAAAGAATTGCCCGCCTTGACAGGGTTTTAATGCAGATGGCGATTTGTGAGTTGCTCAACTTTGAGGAGATTCCCGTTAAGGTTACCCTCAATGAATACATGGAACTAGCCAAGGAATACAGCACTCCTGACAGCAGCAAATTCATCAATGGAGTCCTTGATGCATTGATTCAGTTATTTATATCCAAAGGACTAATCCGGAAAAATGAGCGCGGAAGTCAGGAAGATAAAGTGCCGCCCGTTATTTCCTGAAAGGGAAATTCTAATGAAAATTTAATAATTTCTTGCTAATGTAAGCCAAACTTTGTTAAAAAAGTGTAAAAATTAAAAACTACTTAGAATTTTCTCCGTAATATTGCAGTATAATTTAAATATAATAAAATTTTTTTAATTAATTCTAAAATAAGCAATGAAAAAAGTAATTCTTTCGATTTTTGTAGTATTGTTTGCAGTGTCTTTTACTGCATGTCAGAAAAATGAAGACGCAGGCGGGGATAAAGCAAAAACAACCGGAACTGATACCAATAAAGTTGCCGCTGATGCTGCTCCTGCAAAAGAAGCATTTATTGAAAAAGCGGAGTCTCTTCCAAAAACCAAAGTGAAATTCGATAAAGATGAATTTGATTTTGGAAAAATTAAAGAAGGAGATGAGGTTTCCCACAGATTTAACTTCACAAACGTAGGTACTAACGACCTGGTGATTACAAATGTAAAACCTTCCTGCGGATGTACTACGCCTACTTATTCTCAGGACCCTGTTAAGCCCGGTGAAAAAGGATTCATTGATGTGAAATTCAACAGCTCTGGCAAAACCGGTATGCAAAATAAAAACGTAACGGTAACTGCAAACCTGGAAGAAAATATTAACGCTGTTCTGAAACTGAAAGGGGAAGTTGAACCTAAGAAAGATGGCGGAAAACCAGGAGAAGAGAAAAAAGAAGAAAAACATTAATTGTAAATAGCTAAACTAATGATAAGCGTCGGGTTAATCATCCGGCGCTTTTCCTAATCTTTCAATTTAATAAAATGGAATTTATTTTACTACAGGCTACTGACGCCGCTCAGACCGCTTCTTCCATGTGGTCTATGCCTTTAATGATGGGGCTTATTTTTCTGG
Source organism: Bacteroidia bacterium (assembly GCA_019695295.1). Taxonomy (GTDB): domain Bacteria; phylum Bacteroidota; class Bacteroidia; order J057; family J057; genus JAAFHL01. The sequence goes on from JAIBAH010000063.1 coordinate 25,342, forward strand.
TGATGTACTTCTTTATGATTCGTCCTCAGCAAAAAAAGCAAAAAGCGGAAGCGGAATTCAGAGAATCCATCAAAAAAGGAGATAAAATCATGAGTATCGGTGGGATTTATGGAAAAGTAGTAACCGTAAATGAAAAAACGGTATTGGTGGAAGTGGACAATAACGTGAAGCTATTGTTTGATAAAACGGCTATCCGCTCTGCTTCTGATGCGGTTGAAAATCCGGCTCAGTCCTGATTTTCAGTGTTTTACTTTTTGGTGCAAAAAAAATTCCTGTTTAATAAATACAATAGGATTTTTTTTTTTTTCGTTTACAATAAGTCATCTGAATTAAATCCGGGAGTAAACACCTTCTTTGAGGGTTAATCCGGGTTTAATTTTTTTTCATTTCAGGTTTTTTCGGCTTTTTACTTTTCACATATTTGAGTCTGATTCCTGTTTTATTCTGTTTTTTTGGTTTTGCTTTATAAATCTGCCCGGCATTTTTTT
>JAIBAH010000064.1 GCA_019695295.1 Bacteroidia bacterium
ATGCCCTCAACTAGAAAGAGGTACACCGCCATCCGAAGAAAATCCGTAGTGCTCAAGCGGATAATTAAAAAAAAACAAAAAACTGGTTATCAGAAAGTTATAGATTAAAAACTGCAACTTGGGTTAAAGAAGCAAATCGGACTTGATTTGAAAAAAGGATTTGTTCGTATCGCCGGAGTTGCTTAGTTCTGTTAAATAAAAAAGCCGGCAGAAGAAACTGCTGGCTTTTTGGGTTACCTCCGTTTTTTAATTGGAGGTTTTTCGGTTATAGTATTTTGACAGGGGAGAACTCTGGACTAAAGGTTTGACTTTTTTTGCGTCACTTTTCGCTTTTTCAATCATTTCTAAAGTCTCTTTGCTTTCCATTTGCTTAAGCGTAAATTCATGAAACGCTTTTACTTCCTTAGAGACCTTTAATGCTTCAGGGTTAACGGGCTTAGTACCCTTGGGAGGCACAATTTCGTTAAATAATTTTACGGCTTCGGATTTATTTCCCATTAGTTTTTTATAGGCTTCTGTATTGAGGATGTTTTTTTCATCAGCGTTCTTAAGAAGATCTTTCATCTCCGGGCTATCAAAAAAGGCGGAAACCCATGAGACTTTTCTGAGTTTACCCAATAACTTAAACCGCTCGGCATTGATAAACAATCCAATCGGGGTGATTGGTTTGGGTATTTCGCACACTTGAGGGAAAGGTTCTATTCCAAATATCCTTGCAAAGGTCATACCCGCCTTAAAGTTTTCATATCTGGAAAGAATATTGCTTTTCACAAGATCCGGATAAACCTCCGAAAATCCCGTTGCGTTTGGGTGGCAAATGCCGTAGATATCTCCTTGTTGAGCAAAAGACATAGCCATCCGGTTTATAAAAGGGTTTTCGCAATCACACAATCCGTGAGTCCCCATACGGCTTTCCATATCCATTACATTCCAGGCGTTTCTTTGCGCAGCATTCCTTACCGCCTGATTCAGAGGACGTAAAAAACTAGCGGAAGAGAAATTAAACTCACTTTCAGGATTCGTAACGATATCCACTTCGCTCAAACAACAACTATAAACAGACAAAAAATCCGCAGGATTGTTGGAGCGTCCGCATCTACCCCGAGGTCCATTCGTAGGGTCAGGATAGGTAGTAAGACAAACCTGAACGCCGGGAAAGGTATTTCTGATACTAGTATTCAATGCGTCATAATTTACAGCCAAATTCGCCAGGTCTTCATTGATCGCATTGGCTTGCATAAATTGAACCAAAGGGCTTGCTGTAACATTTACAGGAAGGATTAGATAATTTAAGACAAAATCCGCAAACCCCGCATTATTTCCTCCTATGGACATTAACAATAAATGTAACTTATCGTGCCCTCTTTCAGTGAGGAGATTTTGCTGTAACTGCTCGAACTGAATTGTAACTGCATTGTTCCCCTTCTGTTGGGTTTGAGAAACCAGGTTTTCAATAATCGCACCACTACAAGCGGTATGCAAATAATCCACCGCCACTTCGGGATGTTCATGAATAAACTCCTTCACTCCTACAACCAAACCGCTTCTATTGGAACGGTGACAATCGTTATGTGTCCATACTGCGGCTCTCGTATCCGTTTTGTTTTCATCGGGGGCTCCTTCTCCGGAGCCGTAAGAATCCCCTACTACCCCTACATTATAGGTGTCCGGCATTCTGAAAGCCATCGTTTCAGAGAGGAAATCCGGGACTTTTTTCCCTACGCTCGAAACGAATATTTTATAAAACACACATTTATTTCTTCCGTAAACAACAGGGTTATTATCGATAGAGGAAGCATCGAGCGGACTAGGATTGGAATTGGCAGGAATAGAGGCAATTGTATTCACATTTATGTTTTTCCGTTTCTGGCTTAAATAATAGTCTCTGTTGGGTCCTTTGGGGTGATCTTCGTGAGGAAATAAAAAGAAAACTTCCGAGATAGTCGAAGATACGGGTTTAATAATTGCGCTTCCGGAAGACAAACCGGCTCCGTTTAGGTTGTTTAGTGAAGAAGCGTTATCGGTATAGTATAGGATAACCCTCAGGTCTGTTGAAGCAATGCCCGAATGATTCACCTCAAATTGTATAAATCTGTCTCCATCTACGGAAGGAGGATTTACATAACTTACTCCAAGGCTTTGTCCGTAAAGGAAGAGCACGCCTGAATATAGAAAAGCGAACAACAATCCGTTTTTTTTCATAATAAATTTTTAATTGCAGTTGATTTTGTTGAAAACAAATCATAAAGGTAATTCACTTGCTTTAAAATAGCAATCCCTAATTATAGGGAGACCTGTAATAACAAATCAAACTAAAACCTTAAACACTCATTGTCTGCCCGTTTTTTCTTTTTTCTATCGGTATATTACCCATTTTTTTGTCCCTTTTTCGGTTTTTATCCAGTAAATGCCGGGAGAAAGTGCGGGAAGCGACAGGGTTCTGTCCTTCATTGGCGTTTCGTCTTCCCAAATGAGACAGCCCGTCATATCGAAGACTTTTACTCCGGTAAGAAAATGCGTAATTAGCCGGCAGTTGCCTTCATTGGGGTTAGGGATAAGGAAAATATCGGTTTCATGCGCTGACAAACGCAGGGTTTTGATTTCGCTGAAAGAAAACTTCCCATCAAAATCAATTTGCTTGAGGCGGTAATAATACAATACATCCGGCTCAATCGCATAATCCTTGAAGGTATAATCCGTAAAGACATTTTTATTCCTCCCATTTACCCATCCCGCTTTGGAAAAATCCCGGCCATCGGTACCTCGTTGTATTTCAAAACCCTGATTTTGGCTTTCGTTCAAGGTTACCCACGAAAGAAGTGCCGCCTCATTATTATAAGGCTGAACGCTAAATTCCGGCAAGTCCACAGGCAGAGGCGTTTCCGGGCAGATATTATCCAGCAATGCCTGATATTTGGGGGCAGTAGTCATAAACGGGGGCGGAGTATCAATATCATCCACAGCCCCCCACGAGCCATACACACTTTCGCGATAGGCAGCAAGCGAGAAGTTCATCGCAAGCCGGCAGCCCCATGACCGGATTGAGTCCAGTACTTCATCATAGAGTCCGTACATTTCGGGAATAACCTGAGCGTCCCACATAGATTGCTGATATGCATAGGGAATACCGAATACATTTCCGACAAAGTGTTGCCCACCCTCATATGTAACTACCTCTTTACCAAACAACTGAATATTATTATAATCGTTTTTGAAATAGGAGAGGTTTTCATACCAGGTATTTCGGGCATTGGTAATAATATCCTGAGGTGTAGAAGCAGCCGAAAGCACCGGATTGCCGGTTGCATCATGATTCAATCCGTTATAGTGAGTTGCAGCCCCCAAATCCCATTCGCTTTGGTCAAGTTGAGAAAGAATTTGTTCATTGAGCCAGTTATAGGTGGTTTGTATTCCAAGTACCCTTTTTACCCGGTTTTTTTCTATTCCATAAACCTGATGCCATAACCGAAATACTCTTTTGGCTTTTTCTGAGTAGGCCCGGGCATAATTGAGGTTGGAAGGAGCATTATCCGCATTGTAATGAGCCTGCTCAAAAATCCAGTTCCAGACTTCATTGCTATACTCAAGATATACTGTCAGGTCCGAATCAAGGTTATTCCTGAAATAGGTTGCCATTTGTATCACGTAATTATCATCTGCCTGATGCGGCACACAAATCCACACGTCTTTATGCGCCTGATTGGCGAGTTGTACCATCGTTTCATACGGCACACCCCGGTTGCCGGCATAGGTCAGGTTGGAAGGCAGCCGCCTGTCTGTCCACTCAAGCACTGTATTATTGTTTGTATGTCCCCAGTCCATAAAACGCAATGCGGCAAAAGGTGCTATTTTATTGAGAAATCCCTGATAAAATGGTTGAGTATTTAAATCCGCAAATTCATCGGCTATCCTCAATAAACGGATATTCCGGACATGGTCATTCGTATCGGAAAGGGTGATATCTATAAAATAATTACTTTGATTATTATTAATCAGAAACTCTATCCTTCCGGGCACATTGCTGTTAATCACCGCTCCGCCTCCGATATTGATATTTCCGGTTCCGTCGAATAAAAGAACATATGTATTTCCCGCCTGTAGATTCGTCCCGTTATCACTTTCGGAAGAGATTACGTACCGGGCAAGTGCCTGCCCCAAAGATGTTGCCTGAGGAATATGAGTAGGATACCCGTCGGAATCCAGTATTAGCTCAGTGCCTACTCCGGAGTCCCAGCACCAACACCCGTCAATATATCCGATTACTTCGGGTCTTACGTGTTTCATAAGGTTTTTCATCGGCCTTTCTACCCCCCAATCTGCAAACCCGGACATATTCGTTCCGATTTCCATCCGGCAAATATCCGGTGTCCATCCCGGGCAGGTGCTACTGTCCGTATTCATGTGTAAGGAAAATGTGTCTCTGCACCCATTGACTCCCTGAGCAGTAAAAAGATAAATATCCGGCGGCAGACTCTGATATTCATTACCGTTCGTTACAGTCATTAAAGTATTACTGCTATTCCTGAGCGAAAAAGAGGAGGGTGCGTCATTGACTCTCAGGTACCCGTTGGCCTGACCACAACTCACCGGATTCATAACGGTAAAGGACGTAAGACAAGGGAAGGTATTATTGGCGTCGAAAACCGTGAGCATACTGCAATGCTGATTGGACTGACCAGTATTGTCCGTTACCGTCAGACATACATCCAGTTCTCCCAGTGTATTATAGGTATGATTCGTTACAACCGGTCCGGAGGAAAAAGTTCCGTCCCCAAAGCTCCATTCGTAGCTAAGGGCTCCATTTTCCGGATCAGAGGCTGAACTTCCGTCAAGTGTAACCAAAAGAGGTGCCTGACCTGAGGATACCGAAAGAGTAAAGTCTGAAACAGGAGGAAAGTTCACCGAAACACTGGCATCAGGAGCTACACATTCGTACGAAGTTCCCATACGGATTTCATCCATTGCACCACTACCGGGGTCCTGACCGAGATAAGCAGCAAATCCCCTGATTATCAGATTAAATGATGCCGACTGTGTCATTGTTGGAGAGGCAGGGATAGTAGGGCCGAGCGTAGCCGGATTTAAATATAAAGAAATCCCTGTACCCGAAGCGTTAAAATCAATGCGTATCACAAAAAAAGCTGCTGTTCCGGGCGTTACGGGTATAGAAGTGGGGTAAATATCTGCCCCAACCATCAGTGACCAGTATCTCTGGCCGCTTACATTGGAAGGCGCGCCAAAATATCCTACCCCAATCCGGTTATTGGTACCCTGATAATACCATGTGCCATTTTGGCTATGCCAGATTGCAGCGGTGGTTTCATCGTTATTTTCCTCTTTCCGGAGCACAACACTTGTCCAGAGTGTGGTATTGGTTTCAGTACCTATACCAGACTGCCACTGAGCAACATAATCATCGAAAGGGCCTCCGTCAGTGCTGTTCAGCAATCTGCCAGTGGTTAGGTATACATCTCCTCCGCTCAGGCTATTGCCTACCGACTGTAATCCGGAGAAAGACAGCGACGGGGAACTAATTTGATAACCGGGTAAGGTTGTACTGCCATTCTGTACATCCCAGAGAGAGCCCCACCCTCCTCCGCCCGAAAGTGCATTCAGGGGAGTACTGGCCGGATAATCGAATCCCTCATAGGCAAGATAAGTGCAGGGTTGGGAAAAAACAAAGGGACTTCCCACAAAAAAGAAAAGCAAGAGTACAGGATAAAAACTATTTTTCATATCAAACAGACTATATAATTTAACCCTCAAAAATGATTGATTTCCTCAATGAATAAAAAGTAACCGGTTTTAACAGTACATTCTACATTTTGTGGGCAACCCAGTCAGGTAAAAACTGCATGAGTTGACCCGCCCACCACCATCTGGGTGTGATATAAGCCACTTTTTTTCTTTTTTCGATTGCCTTCCGGATATAATAAGCAGCAGTTTCAGGAGTAGAAACCCAAAACATAGCCTTGGGATCATTTTGGGAGGTCATGAACGTTTCAACGAAGCCGGGCCTGATATCAGTCACATAAACCGGTACTCTTTTATAGGCAAAAAAGTGGCGAATCCCCTGCAAATAAGCAGAGAGGAAAGATTTGGTTGCAGAATAAACAATGGCTGTACGGAAAGCCCGGTGTTTGGCTACGGAAGAAATTCCAACAATATGCCCGCTCTTTTTTTGTTTAAAATAATGAAAGGCAAAATCCCCCAAAGCTACATTCCCCAATGTGTTAATCTGAATCATCTCTCTGTTTTCTTCCCAGTTAAGCCCGGTATGTCCTACAGCAGCATTCAGAATAATTATATCACACCCGCCCATTATCTCAATCAGGGCTCCAAGCTGTGTTCTTGATTCTTCTGTATTTGCCACATCCATTACCTGAATCCAGGATTGGGTAGGGATTTCTTTTTGCAAAGACTCCAGCAACTCCTTACGGCGGGCTGTAATTCCTACATCATAACCGTTTTTTCCGAGTTCGATGGCTAAAGCCCTGCCGATTCCTGCACTTGCTCCGATAATAATTGCTTTTTTTGACATACCAATAATTTGTTTATCCTTTTAGCCCTGTATGGGAAAAAGAATACAAATAAAATCCGGATTTATGATATTTCAAAGTTTTTTTAATTATGAAATGTGAGGGCGCTCTTCTGAAAGGATGCCAGCGACAAACAGATAGATAAATATACCTAATAAAAAAGCGGAAAGATGGCTACTCCATCAGTTTAAAAAGCAAGTCAAGGTTTTGCTTATAATCTTCCACATTATCCAGATGATAATAAGACATTGCCACAGCGTATTTATACCGCTCGAAGGTGGCAGCGATACGGGAGGGGTTCAGTACATTTACTTTCAGGGTAATTCTCAGGATATTGGAATCAGGAACGGGATAGATATAAAGACTCAGTACGGTAGCGTTGGTTGACTCCACGATTCTGCCTATTTCGCCCAGGCTATAGTTATTTCTTTGCGTCTCTACCACCAGAATACTGCCCTCTTCATTTACTGCAAACATATCTCCCAGTTTTTGTACGATATCGCGTATCGTGATTACTCCCAGATAATGTTTATTGATGTCACAAACCGGCAAAATCTCCAGTTTATATTTAGCCATCAGGGACAAAACCTCATAAAGATGCTTTCCTTCCAGCACATAAAGATTGCTTTGGCCATGAGGGGCGTGCTCATCCAGATAAAGAGAGTCTTTTATGGCTGCTTCATCGCTCTCAGAGTCCAGCAAGTCGTTTTCTTTTATGATACCGTAGAGTTTGGTCCCTGAAATAACCGGAAGCTGAGTTATCTTGAACTCATTCATCCAATCCAGTACATGACTGACCGTATCTGTCAGTTTTACTGCAGGAAGTGTATCAGATATGAGTTCGGAAGCTACCATTTTTAAGTTTACAAAATTAAAAAATCAAAGTCTATACTCAAAATAACGAAATCCGAAATAAAAAGTTTTACGGAAGGCTTTATTAATTCACTGCTTCGGAGAAAAAATTGTTTTTTATTCGTTTATTTTCACTTTTGGGGCGTTTCTGATACGGAAATAAAGAAGGGCATTGTATTGTCTCTGCGGGTTTTATGTTCAGGAAGTTTTTTCTGTTCAAAAAATAATTTTTTCCAAAAGATTACTTTCTGTTTTTTTGTTGTCTTAATGGAAATTACACTACATTTGTTTTTTTAAATAAGAAAACCATGAAAAGTCTTATCAATCAGAGTCTTCAGCAATACAGAGGGAACGTGGATGAAATCATCAAAGACCTTCACCATCTGACCGTAAGTATCGGCAATGAAGAACTAGCCAAAACAGTAAGTGATTTAAGAAACCGGATCAATGAGCCGTTTATGTTTGTAATCGTGGGAGAGGTTAAGGCAGGCAAAAGCAGTTTTATCAATGCGCTGCTCGAAACCGAAAAAGAAATCTGCAAGGTTTCTCCGGCTCCCTGTACCGATACTATTCAGCAAATCATGTTTGATGAAAAAGAACATACTCAGGTAATCAATCCCTGGCTGAAGCAATTGTTTTACCCCATAGATATTCTGAAAGAAATAGCGATAGTAGATACTCCGGGTACAAATACAATCATAGAAAAACATCAGGAAATCACGGAGCAGTTTATCCCGGCCTCAGACCTGATTGTCTTTGTGTTTGAATCCAAGAATCCCTACCGGCAGTCGGCCTGGGACTTTTTCCAGTTTATCCATCAGGACTGGCGCAAGAAAATTATTTTTGTACTTCAGCAGAAAGACCTCCTTCCGGCGGCTGACTTAGCCATTAATGTTCAGGGAGTACAGGATGCCGCTCAGAAAAAAGGATTGACTCACCCGCTGATATTCCCGGTTTCGGCCAAAGATGAACTCGAGGGAAGGAAATCAGACAGTGGCTTTGACGACATCCGGACGTATATTCAGGAAAACATTACCGGAGGCAAAGCCCCTTTGTTAAAACTCAGAAACAATGTAGAAACCGGCCTCAATATTGCCGAAAGAATCGGAAAAGGAATAACGCTCCGGCAGGAACAATTCCGTTATGATACAGCATTCCGGGAAGACATTCGCCAAACGCTTGTACAGCAGGAGTTAAAGTCCAATCATCAGGTAGATATTCTGCTGGAAACCCTTCTGGGCGGGTATGACAAAATCATCATGCGCAAAGAAAGAGAACTGGAGGAAGGCCTTTCGGTTTTTGCACTAGTAAAAAGAAGTTTTGTTTCTCTCTTTTCAAAAGAATCCTCTTCGAAAGAATGGTTTTCCCATTTTGTGAAAGATATGGAAACCGAGTTAAACAACACCCTTAGGTCAAGACTCAATGACGGAATCAACGACCTTGCAGAAAGTATTCAGCAAATGGCGAAGATGATAGACCTGAAAATCAAAAGCAGCAAAACCATTTTAAAAAACGACAACGAAATTTTTGATGATATTGCGGATAAACGCAGCAATATTCTGAAAGAACTTCAGGATGCCTTTGCACGGTTTATGAGCGGTACCGAAAATTTTACGGGTGCTGATATTTTTGAGGATGGCAAATCCCTTACCCCCAATATTGTAACTGGAAGCGGGCTTGCAGTTATCGGGGTGGTACTTGCCGCTGTGACGAAAGTTGCTGTACTGGATATTACGGGCGGGGTAATCGCTACGGTTGGATTGCTATTTGCCGGAGTGACAATCGGCGTAAACAGAGGAAAGGTGCTGAGTAATTTCCGGAAAGAAACTGCTGCCGGCAGAAAAAAACTTCAGGAAGAGCTCGAGGATAAACTCAGAACCTATATCCGTGTCATCAAACAAAAAATAGACGGAAACTTTGTGGGTTTTGATGCCATGATTCAGAATGAAGCAGAACAAATCCGCATTATTCAGATGAATCATGAAGCGATTGATACCCGGTTGCATAAAATGCAGGAAACACTAAAAAATTGATAATAAACAATTTAAGTCAATTGCGTTTGCTTTTTTCATATTTCCGGGAAACACTTGTTTTCCCCAAATTGTATTTTCCAAAATACTTTTATACATTTGTACCCGAATCAAAAGAGTTTTTCTCTTTACTATAAGCAATGTCCCCTATACTTTTACATATAATTATTGTAGTTTTAGTAATGACACTCGTTGCATTTTTTGCTGGAGTTGAAATTGCTTTTCTGGCTTCAAGCCTCGTAAAAATCGAATTGCGGACAAGACAAGGCAGCGTAGCCGCAAAAATCCTGTCTTATTTCAAAAAAAACACCTCTAAAGTTCTGATTACAATCCTTATCGGAAACAACATTGCTTTGGTTCTCTATACCCTTCAGATAGACTTTTTCTTTGAACATTTCTATCATCAGGCTACAGGCTATGCTCCGCCCGAAAATGATTTGTTCTTTACGCTTCTGAAGTCTGTCATTGATACCATGCTTTTGCTTGTGATAGCAGAATATATTCCCAAAGCTGTTTTCCGGCGTTTGGCGGATACCGTGATTTATCCTTCTGCCTATTTACTTCAGTTTTTTTACATTTTGTTTTATCCACTGGTAATTCTTGCCAATGCAATGACAAAGCTATTGCTGAAAATCATGCGGATTCCTTTTGATGATCAGGTAGTGGGAATCGAAAAACAAGATCTGGAAAATTATATTCAGGAAATCATTGATACAAGTGAGCCGATTGCGATGGAAGAGCTGGATACGGATGTGCTGAGCAATGCAATTACGCTGAATGATACGAGGGTAAGAGAAATGATGATTCCCCGTACGGAAATCGTAGCAATCTCAAACGAAGATGATATTCAGGATTTGACGCGTCTTTTTATCGAAACCAAACATTCGCGGATTATGGTGTATGAGGACAACTTAGACCAGATTATCGGCTATGTTCATTCTACCCACGTTTTCAGAAAACCCAGGGAGTTTCTGTCACTCATACAGCAGGTTCTGATTGTGCCCGAGGTCATGTCTGCCAATATGCTGCTCAAAGAATTTGCGGATAAAAAAAGGAGCGTAGCGATTGTAGTAGATGAGTACGGCGGTACGGCAGGGATGATTACCGTTGAGGATGTAATGGAGCAGGTATTCGGGGATATTCAGGACGAACACGATGAGGAGGAAAGCGAGTCCGAAGAAGAAGATATGGTATTTACGAAAAGCGAAGATGGTACCATGATTATTGGAGCGAGGCTCAATATTTATGACCTCAGAGAAGAACATGATTTAATTCTGCCAGAATCTGAGCACTATACAACCCTGGGCGGCTATATTTTGCATGAAACAGAGGAAATTCCTCCTGTTGGTGCTGTTCTGGATAAAATTGACAAAAACTACCTGTTCCGGGTACTGAAGGCCACTCCTACCAAAATTATTCAGGTAAAAGCAGAGCCCAAATCGGACATGCCCGATGAAAACTAAGCCGCATTCTCTTTAATTCCGGTTACGGTACTATCGGAAAGAATCCACAAAAATGAACTTTAGTATGATTTCTTCCCGGAATATTCGGAAAGTATCCGATTTTTTCCCGTAATTTGCCCTGCATTTCTTACGCATCATACTTTATGATACAAATTCAACGCTTTATATTTAATCCATTTTCAGAAAACACCTTTATCGTTTGGGATGAGACGAAGGAAGGCGTGATAATTGACCCCGGCTGCCACTCGGAAAGCGAGCGCAAAAGGATGGTTCAATTTATTGAAAAAGAAGGAATTAATATCCGATACTTACTCAATACTCATGGACATATTGATCATATAGCAGGAAATTCCTTTGTAAAAAAGCAATGGAAAGTTCCCTTCATCGCACACGAAAAAATAGAATCTGAAATCCGGCAAACGCTTGTATATGGCATACAGTACGGAATACCCATTACAGAATTGCTGTTGCCGGAGATTTGTGTAACTCAGGGAGACTCCGTAAAATTCGGGGACACCACGTTTTCCGTGCTTTATACCCCGGGGCATGCCGTAAGTCACATCAGTTTTTATGATGCTGAATCCCGTTCGGTTTTTTCGGGAGATGTTTTGTTTCAGATGGGAATCGGAAGATGGGATTTTCAGGGCGGGAATTTTGACGTGCTGATGGAGTCCATCATCAATCAGTTACTGATCCTTCCGGAGGATACGACCGTTTATTGCGGACACGGCGATTTTACTACAATTGGAATGGAAAGACGAAGCAATCCTTATATAAAAAATTATTTATCCAAAATCTGACATTAACGTTATGATATCAATAAAAAATTCAGCGTTGTATATTTTTGTTGCTTTTGCACTTTTGCTCGTGATTGTTGGTTGTAAACCCCAAAAAACGGTGGACTTATCCAGCCTTAAAGGAAAATGGCAAATGAACGGGACGAATGAACAGATTCTGATTGATGATACTGTAATTCATTACCTGTATCTGGGTCAGGGTGTAAAGTATCGGTATGAAATCAAGGATGATACCTTACTCTATGTCCACTTTGACCTTCCGGGTGACAGCATAATCCGCGTAACGGAGTTTGGAATCCGCAAACTGAATAAAAAAGAGATGGAGATAGACAACGGAGGCCCTCAAACCGCTACCTATAAACGGATTGACTGACAAGGACGAAACATTCTCTTATTTTTCACTCATTGTAAACTAACGCTATATCTTGGATACTCAATACAATATTCTTCAGTTTTCTCTCTCTCAAATCAGAGAAAGTGTTCCTTTTTTATTACCGGAATATTCCCTCACGGGACTGATAATCGTATTGCTGCTGCAAACTGTATTTTTATCCTCCCAAAACCACCGTTTTCTGCTGACCACTACCGCAGGCGGTCTGCTTCTCGGACTTGGACTCACCTTATTCACCCCTTTTAAATCCGATATTGGTTTGGGGATGATGGGAACAGATGCAATTGCCCGTTATTTCAAGATTATTTTTATGCTTTCGGGTTTACTCACGATTGTGTTTGAGAAAGGAATGCCGGACACCGAAAACCGCAAAAACGGAGAATGGTATTTGTTTGTGGTATCCCTGATTTTAGGGGCTTGCCTGATGGTAAATGCCCGGAACCTGTTTATGATGTATGTAGCCATGGAAGTCGCTTCTATTTCCGCTTATCTGCTAACGGCTTTTCGCAAAAAAGAAAAACCGGTGGCTGAAGCAGGTATAAAATATATCCTTTTCGGGGCTTTTTCTTCTGCCATGATGCTCTACGGGTTGTCCTGGGTTTACGGGTGCACCGGAAGTTTTGTGATAAATGCCGACTTTATCCGTTATTTCAGCGAAGTACCTGCGCCAACCCGGATACTCATTCTGACCATGGTTTTCACGGGATTTGGTTTTAAAACCGGATTGGTTCCGTATCACTTCTGGATTCCGGATGTCTATGACAATATCAGTTATCCTACTGCGGCTTTTTTCTCCGTTGTACCCAAACTGGCCGGATTTGGAATGCTGATGACTTTTGCCGGAAATGCATCTCTGAGTATTATTCAGGATGACTGGTTCAAAATCGTGCTGGGCACTATCGCTGTAGCAAGTATGACACTGGGAAATGCCGCAGCACTGGGTCAGAAAACCGTAAAACGGCTGCTCGCCTATTCCGCAATTGCCCATTCCGGTTTTTTGCTGCTGGCGGTTATTCCTGTCAGTGAAACCGGCTATACAAGCCTGTTGCTTTATTCCGGAATTTATGCGGTAATGAACTTCGGTGCATTTATTCTGGCGGGAAATATCAGTACCCAGCTGGGCAATGATGAAATTCAGTCCTATGCCGGAATTGCTCCCAAAATACCGGTGTTAATGATTGCCTTTACTATCTGTATGGTCGCTTTAATCGGACTTCCGCCTACAGCAGGATTTATCGGAAAGTGGTATATTCTGATTGCGCTATGGGACCAATGGCAATCCACACATACAATGCTTTGGCCGGTTCTTTTAATTGCAGCGGTACTGAATACAGTGATTTCTATTTACTACTACCTTCGGTTGCCGGCAATCATGGTTTTTAAGCCGGCTGATGATTCTTCCGCCCTGCTGAAAAAGCCCGGAAATATCATGAATGCTTTTTCTCTTATCGTATCGGCAGTACTGATAATCATGGGAATATGGAAATTTGATGTGGTTATTGATACCCTTAAAACGTGGATTCCCTGAGATTTTACAAAAAATCTTTCTTAAAAATTCGTTTTCAGAGATTTACCGTTTTATCCATTCAGAAGCCGGCGGCAAAGCAGGTTTATTACACTTTTATACCGGAACGTAGTATCTTTATTAAGGCGTTCTTTTAAAACCCACTTTCTTTTGTTTGGTATATAAATTCGGGACAGTAACGGTAAATGTAGTACCTACTCCCGGTTCAGAAGTCATGCTAATGCTTCCGGATAGTTTATGGATTATTTCCTTCACGATATAAAGCCCCAATCCGGAACCGGTAGAGGTTTTGGTAGCCCGGTAAAACATATTATAGATTTTAGGAAAATGTGATTCCTCTATTCCGATACCGTTATCAATCACCTGAATTACCGCCACCTCTTTATTCACTGTGACTTTAGTGTGTACATAAGGAATATCCGACTGAACGTCTGCATATCTTATCGCATTGGAAATAAGATTATTGATGAGTATATTAATCCGTAAATCATCACTAAAAAACGGAGATGACACCTCACATTCAATCGTTTTTTGTATCGTAACATTTTCCTTAGCGTGCTCCTGCAATTCATAACACTCTAAAATGGTACGCTCCAGGTCTATTTCTACTGGCTTTACCTCCATTCTCGAATTTCTGTAATAATGGAGAATATCCATCACAAATTTATCCAGACGCACCAAACTTCTTTTTTGAAGCGAAAGGTAATAACTTAGATTATCCCTTTCAACATCACAGATATCCACAAGCGCAATAGCGGAAGTAATCGGAGCCCTTAAGTCATGAGTTACACTATATACCAGAAGGTCCAGTTCGCTATTGGTTTTTTTCAACTCCTCATACTGTTTTCTGATTTCCCGTTCTGACTTTTTAATGAGGTCTGCCTTCTCTTTATTTTCTTTTATAAAAGAGATAATACTGGCAATACTACCCGCAATAGAACTAAAGAGATTCAGAACCCCCATAAGGTATTTTTCTTCCGCTCCTATACCGGGAATATAAAATAAAGAAAACCGGGTAATAAACAAAAGAACAATCAACGCAATCGGCAAAGAAATCAGTAAAATGATTTTTCTTTTCTCTTCGGGATTATAATTGAATAAAGTACCCAGAATGATGACGATAAACAACAGGTGGGAATTACTTTCATACCCGAACGCAGAAGCCATCCAGAAAAAAATAAACATGGACACAAGCCATATATTTACTTTTGCCAGACTTCTCCATTGAAAAAAATTAAACACAAAAGTAAGCAGGTAGGCCAGTGTGCCTGCAAGGGGAATCCAAACTGTATCGTTTCCAAACACCTTAAAGGAATACAGACACAGTACAGAAACTGCACCAAAAAAGAAAGAGATTAAACTTCCTGTATTAGTACTTCTTACTTCTTTTTTTGTCAAAGAAGTATCTTCTGAATTTGAGCCAAAAAAGAGTATTTTATTCTCAATCTGGTTTTTCAAAAAATAATATGAATACCGTAGGCTGTGATGTTTTATGTTTAGAGAGTTTTCCTGCATTTTACTGAAAGATTTTTGTTTCAGTAACCCTTACAAATTACGCGCAATTTTTTCTACAGGCTTGAAACCGGATTTTCTCAAAATGATTTAAGTATAAAAGAAAATGTAAGATTTTAATCCTTTTTGAAGTTTTTTCTTTTTATTAGGGAAATAGCCCTTTCGGTATTGCAAACAGCTTTATTATCATGATCTAAAGCTATGGAAAATAATACGCATAAACAACGTGTATTAAAAATATTCTGTATTGTTTATTCTCCCTGCATCCGTTTTTATCTGAGACTTTTGTTTTTACTTAATTTACAAATGCATACCAATTGCATTTTTGACAGGAAATCAGAAAAAAATATTTTTTTATTTTTTAAATATTAATTATAAAAAAATATACGTTTCCCCAAAACTGTTTTTTGGAAATTTCAGCCAAGGTGTATTTTTTTTTATACACTTCTTTCAAAAGAAGCATGTTAGAAATTCCGGGGAAAATGAAAGGTTTTAGCCGGACACGATGAATATTTCAGGATAAAAAGTCAAGTGCGCAGATTATTTTTTGACAATCCATAATAGTCCGTCCCTGACAGGAAGTAATAAGCACTCTACACGGTTATCACCGGCTACATATTCATTAAAGTGTTGTATCGCAAGGGTTTCTTTGTCATTGGGCTTAGCCTTTTCTGTAACCTTGCCGCTCCATAGTACATTATCAGCAAGAATTACCCCTCCTTTTTTTAGTTTCGGCAATACCATTTCATAATATCTGAGATAACCGTCCTTATCGGCGTCCAGAAATACCATATCAAAAGTTTCGTTCAGCGTCGGAATAATGTCCATCGCATTGCCAATCATTAACGTAACCGAGTCGGAAAGTCCCGCTTTTTCAATGTATTCTTCGAACATACTTTGTAGTTCAGGATTTTTTTCGATTGTTATAATCCGGCCCCCTTCTTCCAGGCCTTCGGCCATACACATACAGGAATATCCGGTGTAAGTCCCTATCTCAAGAATCATTTCAGGCCTGAACAAACGGGTAAAAAAAGACAAAAACCGTCCCTGCCAGTGGCCGGAAAGCATTCGGGGATACAAAATTTTCAGATGGGTTTCCTTGTTGAGTTCCTGTAATAATTCCGGCTCCTGAGCGGAAATTTTTTCGGTATATTCCTGTATTCTGGAAGAGATAAAATTCATACTGTCTGTAATTTTACTGTTTTTCGTTCAGTTTATTATGAAGATTGAGGTTTCTTAATTCCGGAAAAACTTTGGCAGAGAATGCGGTAATCAGGAGGGTCATTCCTCCTCCAAAAATTACGGAAGGAATCAGCCCCATTAATCTGGCTGCCAACCCTGATTCAAATGCCCCTAACTCGTTGGATGTGCTGATAAAGATACTGTTTACTGCGGAGACTCTTCCTCTCATTTCATCCGGGGTATATAATTGTAAAATGGTAGAGCGGATTACCACACTTACATTATCAAACATCCCTGTCAAGGCGAGCATTACGAGGGATACCCAGAAATTTTCCGAGATAGCAAACAATATTGTAGAAACGCCAAACCCGGCAACCGCAATCAGCATATTTCGTCCTGCATTGGATAAAGGCGGACGCCAGGTCATAATTGCTGCCATAATCAGTGCGCCTGCTGCCGGAGCCGCTCTGAGTACTCCCAAACCCAATGCTCCCACATGCAAAACCCGGTCTGCAAAACTGGGAAGCAAGGCCACTGCCCCTCCGAACAGGACTGCAAACATATCAATAGCCAGTGCGCCCAGCATAACCTGCTGACTGAATACAAATCTTAGCCCGACGGTAAGTCTTTCCTTCAGGCCTTCTTTTCCTTTTTCGTAGAGAGGCATCGGTTGTTTGGGTACAGAGACAAACAAAAATACGCCAATCACAGATAGCGTCAAAACGACGGTGTATGTAAAGCCTACGCCGATAAATCCATAAAGCAGCCCCCCGATTGCCGGGCCTCCGATTGCGCTGATATGCCAGATTACGCTATTCCAGGTTGCTGATTGGGCGTAAAGTTCTCTCGGTACGAGCTGAGCCAGAAAAGCCGTTTGAGCCGGAGCCAGAAACCCTCTCGCAATTCCTGTGAGGAAAATCACAGCATAAATCGGCAGCGTCTGTATTGCCACATATTGATACTGAAACCCAAAACTGAGCAGTACCAGCAATAATGCACATAAAGAATAGACAGAAGCGGAGAGTCCTATTATTTTTTTCCGGTTTATAATATCGGCAATATTTCCTCCAAAAATCGCAGAAATCAAAAAAGGAACTACCTCTGCCAGGCCAATGAGCCCCAGTGCAAAGTCGTCTTTGGTGTATTCATAAATCTGCCAGCCCACTACTGTTGCCTGCATATTTACTGCAAAAGTAAAAAACAGGCGTGCCAGTATAAAATTCCGGAAATGTACGATTTTAAGAACAGCGTAAGCAGATTGCTTCATTATAATTATAATAATATCATTGAATGATTTTTTTTTCAGAGAATGCTAAAACCGCCTTTTACAGGCAAATGAACCGAACCGGATACCGACGCTTCTCTTGCACCGGTAACAGAGATAAGTGTATTCGTTTTGCCGGTGAGCGTTCTTAGTCCCAGAAAAGCAAAAACGATGGCTTCTTTGAAATCCACCCAGTTTTCGTCTCCGGAATCCTGAACTTTCACCTGTACTTTTTCCAAATGCGCCTCTATTCTGCTCATCAGGAAGTGGTTATGTTTACCGCCACCCGTTACGAGCATTGTTTCCCCGCGTGCAGGAAGTTTTTCCAAAGAGGCTGCAATCTGAAATGCGATATGCTCAGTATAGGTTCTCAGCGCATCACTGATAGCGGGATTAAAACTGCCAATAAGCGGAAAAACGTTTTTTTCTACCCATTCCCAGCCCAGCGATTTCGGATGCATATCCTGAAAATAAGGCAAAGCATTTAATGCTTCCAGTAATGCTCCGTTTACTTCACCGGAAGCAGCGGTTGTACCGTTTTCGTCATAGCGCCACTCCGGGTTGATGATTTTTACCAGCGAATTGAGTACAATATTGCAGGGAACTACATCAAAAGCTATCTCGTTACAGGTAAGATTGGCAAACCCTCCCAGATTTAAAAAAGTATTGAATCCGCCATACAAATACTTCTCTCCTAAAGGGACTAGAGGGGCTCCCTGCCCGCCAAGTGCCACATCTTTGTTCCGGAAATTGCAGACAAGCGGGCAGTTCAGGTAAGTTACAAGGGTTTCACCGTCTCCGATTTGAGCGGTAAAGTTCTTGTCCGGCTGATGAAAGATGGTTTGTCCGTGTACGGCAACAAAATCAGGGTTTATTTTGAATTTATGGATAAAATCCCTGATATGCTGACCGAGAAAATGCCCGAAATAAACGTGCGTTTTTGCATATATTTCTGCATTTTGTTCCGGTAATTTCATCAGGCGGTCGTGCCACAGGGGTTCCATCGGAATACTATCGGAAGCCAGGACTTTGAACTGATACTGCTCATTTTCCTCCGTAAAAAGACACGCAACGATGTCAATTCCATCGAGGGAAGTGCCTGTCATTACGCCTATACCAATGTATTCTTTCCTGTTCATTTTTTTATTCCGGTAACTGTACCATATAATAAGCACACATAGTAAAAAAATCCCTAAATCCGGGAATATAATATACTGGCTTCCATTGTTTTATCGGTGCAAAACTCCAGTTAAACTTAAACCGGTAAATGGGGTTTAGCAGAAAAAACGTTTTTTGGGTAATTTTTAACGGGGTTTTACCCAGAATTTTTTCAAATCTCCAGGTAGAAATCCCTGTATCTTTCACTTCTGTTAAGTCCTTGATTGTCTGCTCATTTTCTCCACACATCCGAAGAAATCCTTTAAAAAGAGGATAGGGCAAAAGATGATAATAGGGAAGTTTGGAGGCGAGCCTGCTTTTGCAGACCTGCTGATGTCCACCGAAAGGCATGCACCAGGGCGGATATCCAAAAAACACAAATGCTCCGGGCTTGAGAAAACGGGTAAGATACGGGATGAATTTTTCCTGTTCCGGAATATGTTCGATGGTATCTTTAAGAATAATCAGGTCAAATTTTCCGGCATATTTTTCCAGAAAATCGGAATCATATACATTTTTGGTAATAAAAGTTGCCTGTCCGCTTTCTACCTCGTTTTTCATCAGCTCGTTAGCGTCCTGAATTCTGTTCACCGACAAATCCACTCCCAGACAATTGCAGCCTTCATCCGTAAATGCTTTTAAAACGCCTCCTTCTCCACATCCGATTTCCAGTACAAACTTCCCTTTTGCAGGCTTAAATCCTCCTTCTATTATAAAAGGAAGCACAAAAGTCGTGGCATTGATAAACTGATGATCAAATTTAAGTTTTGGTGAGCCGTGAAATTCAAATGACATGGATTCTTTTCTTTTGGATTTGAGGGGACAAAATTACAGTTTAATTCGGTTTTTTTAAAAATTATAACTCTGGCGATTGTATTGGGAAAAACCGGCAGACGTGAAATTTTGTTTTTGCGAAGCATGAAAAGCGAAAGTATCTTCTTTTATTATTCTGTTCCTGAGCGATATCTTCTGAGTTTTTCTATGAGCAGGCAAAAGTCCTCAGGTAGTTCGCTGTCAAAAGAAAGCCTTTCTCCCGTAGCCGGATGGTCAAAAGCCAGCGTTTTGGCGTGAAGTGCCTGCCTGAGCATGATTTCATTTACATTTACGATAAACTGCCGTATCTTTTGAGTATGCTGAAGATTTAAGGGTTTGTCGCCTCCGTAAAAAGTATCTCCCACAAGCGTATGACCAATATGTTTAAGATGTACCCGAATCTGATGTGTCCTTCCGGTTTCCAGTTTACACTCAATCATGGTCGCAATTCCAAACCGCTCCAGTACACGGTAATGTGTAACGGCGTGTTTTCCCTGTGAACCATCTTCATATACTACAAATATCTTGCGGTCCCTTGTACTTCTTCCGATATTTCCGGTGATTGTTCCTTTTTCTTCCTTTAAATCTCCCCAAACAATCGCATGATATACCCTGCCTGTCGTTCTGTCGAAAAACTGTTTGCATAAGGAAGTCATTGCCAGTTCCGTTTTGGCAATAATCAGCAGGCCGCTTGTGCCTTTATCTATCCGGTGAACCAATCCGGGGCGGGGCGTGTCCTGAGGAATAAGGGGAGGTGGAAGCTGTTTAAAGTGCCACAGCAGAGCATGTACGAGGGTGCCGGAATAGTGCCCCAAACTGGGGTGAACCACCATCATGGCTGTTTTATTGACCAGAAGTAGTTCTTTATCTTCATAGATAATTTCTATCGGTATATCCTCCGCCTGTAGTTCAGGAGGGGGAGGAAACGGAAGCATAATCTGAACCTTGTCGTCCGGTTTTATTTTGTAGGAGCATTTTACGGCTTTTCCGTTTACGATAAGACAGCCCGCTTCTGCGGCATTCTGGACCTTTGTCCGGGAAATATTCGGTTTAAAATTCACGATAAATTTATCCACCCTCATTTGGCCCTGACCTTTGGCCGCCGTGATGCTGTAATGCTCAAAGAGCGAATCGTCTTCCTGTATCTCGTCCGTAAAATCTATCTCTAATTCTTCTTCTGTCATGGGTTTTGGGAGTATTGCTTTGTCCTGAATGAGCGTTATTCCTGAGTAGAGGTCTGAATGATGGTGCGGTTCAGGAGAGAACGTCCCAGCGTGATTTCGTCGGTATATTCCAGATCCAGTCCTATGGGGATTCCCCTTGCAATACTGGAAACTCTTACTCCGGTACCTGCAAGTTTTTTGGAGATATAAAAAGCCGTTGTATCTCCTTCGATATTGGCACTAAAGGCAAATATCACTTCTTTACATTCCGTTTCTTTGATTTTCTGGACGAGAGAATCTATATTGAGATGAGAAGGTCCTACCCCCATCAGCGGATTAATGATTCCGCCCAGAACGTGATATAAGCCGTTGAACTGATTTGTACTTTCTATTGCGATTACATCCTTCATATCCTCAACGACGCAAATCGTTTGCTGGTCTCTTCTGGGGTTTGTACAGATATTGCAAAGGTCACTGTCAGAGATATTGTGACATTTTTTGCAGTAGCGTACCTCTTTCCTGAGTGCAATGATTGCCTCCCCTAAGCCCACGGCACTATCCACCGGTTGTTTGAGGATATGAAGCGCCAGACGTAAAGCGGTTTTTTTGCCGATTCCCGGCAAAGAAGCAAGTTCATTGATGGCTTTTTCTATAATTTTAGAAGGATAATTCATACTGGAATACAGAAAACGGAGTTAGAATTAAAAATGCCTGAAGCCCTGTGCCTCAATAGGGGTAATCTGTGTAGGCGACAGGACAATATCCAGGACCCCGGCATCAGGAGTAATATGCCCGATAATTGTCACGTTTTCGATGTCTTTTATTTTCTGGAAATCCCCGATATCTACCGTAAAAAGCAACTCATAGTCTTCTCCCCCGTTCAGGGCAAAAGTCACCGGAGATATATTGAATTCCTCTGCAACGCTCACAGTCTGATAATCTATCGGGAGCTTATCCGCATAAATCGTAACCCCGCATTTACTTTGTCCGCAGATGTGATGCAATTCACTTGCAAGTCCGTCACTGATATCAATCATGGAAGTAGGTTTAACGCCCTTTTCCCTGAGTTTGGACAGGATGTTCGGCTGACTTTCCGGTTTCAGTTGCCTTCCCACCACATAATCATAAAAAGTGAGGTCCGGCTGAAGGTCAGGATTGGCAAGGAAAGTCTTTTTTTCTCTTTCCAGTACTAAAAATCCGGCGTATGCGCCCCCCAGATCCCCCGTTACACAAACAAGGTCATTGGCTTTTGCGCCATTACGATAAGCAATCTCTTCCTCCGGAGCAGAGCCATAGGCCGTTACAGCCAGTACAAGGCCCTGACGGGAGCTGCTTGTATCTCCCCCCAGCAATTCAACTCCATAGCGGCTGCAGGCGGCGCGTACTCCCTCATACAATTCCTCGATTGCCTCTACCGGGAAACGATTGCTGAAAGCAAGGCCGACAGTAATCCCGTAAGGTACAGCATTCATTGCAAAAATATCACTGAGATTTACGGTCACGGCTTTATATCCCAGGTGCTTGAGGGGGACATATCCCAAATCAAAATGAACCCCTTCCATCAGTAAATCTGTACTGAATACATTTACTTTGTCTTTTTCGGATTTTACCACAGCGGCATCATCCCCGATTGTCTTTAATGTATTGGGATTAAAAAGCGGGAAGGCTTTGGTAATATGTTCAATTAATTTAAATTCTCCGTACTGAGAAATCGGTGTCATATCTTTATACTGATTTTTCTGCAAAGGTACGGTTTATTCTCAGATATGACAAATTTGCATTAAAAGCCGGACTTAATCTGCTTTATCTGCAATGAATAGTGCACCGTTTCCGGAGTTTAATCGCACCTCTTTGCCGGAAATTTCTTCTACCATATAGGATTCCTCCGTAAAAAACTCTGATAACACCCCTCTGTTTCCCCTGTAATTCAGTATGAGGTTATTCCCGCTTGCCCGCCAGACTCCTTCATAAATCACAGTTCCGTGTTTAAAGGTAAAATCTTTGTCCTTCTCAAGCGTCAGGGTTGTTCCTCCGTCCAGCCAATCGGTATTATTGTAGGTGAAAATTTTGGCCTCCCATACCCCATCCAGTTTTCTAAAGAGACGGTCATCCGGGTTACATCCCGAAAAAACGAGTAAAAAACAAGCAGAAATTGTAATAAAAATAATTTTTTTGCATAGCTATTTCATGATTAAATTTGAACCACAAAATTAAAACATTATTTTGATTTTATCTTTTTTAACCCCTGAAAAAATAAATTTCAGTCTTTATTGTGAATTATTTGCTAAATTATTATATGTTTGCTAAATTATTATATACAAACTGTTTTTCTGTATGAATAAACAAAATATAAAACCGGAATGCCCTAAATGTAATCATAGCGGAGTCGTAAAAAGCGGAATCGTGAATGAGCGTCAGCGGTATAAATGCAAATCCTGCAACTATAATTTTTCTGTAACCAAAATAGGAAAAAGAATAGACAGTTATTATGTCGTAAAAGCCCTTCAGTTGTATATAGAAGGGGTAAGTTACCGTGAAATCGAACGGCTGCTGGGAGTAAGTCATGTTTCTGTAATGAACTGGGTAAAGGCGCATAAGGTTCGTCAACCCCTGCATAATGAATATCACCCGACCTATAAAGTATTATCCCACAAAGAGCTGATGGCTTTTTATGCAAATCCTGAAAATCTCAAAGGGGCCGGAATGATTGTAACGGAACTCGGAGATAAATATATGCTGATTCGCTGGGAGAGATTCAGGGAGTAGGTCATATAATATATTACAATTATATATAAATCATTTTTTTAGTCAACATTAATATATATTATTAGCATAAATATATATTAATGTTGATTTTTTATTCAAGAAGGCTCCATATTGCCTCAGAATTTTATGCGCAAATAAATTCTCTTTTTTTTCTTACACCATTAAATAGTTTCAAGAATCATGAATAAAAAATTGACGTATTTGTTCACACTTTTAGTGATGATTTCCTCCTTAAATGAAATTAAAGCACAAGGCTCTACAGAGTACGGCGGAGGCATAAAACTCAAGTTAAACGAGGATGGCTCAAAGTATGTCCGGTTTATTATGTGGAATCAGATATGGATGCGTTATATCCAAAACAATCCCGGCACACAGGTAAACGGAGTCCCTGCCAATGTAACGACCGATATCGGAGCAAGACGGCTGAGGTTCCTTGCTTATGCTCAAATAACCCCAAGATATCTTGTACTTACCCATTTTGGGATTAATAATCAGACTTTTTTGAATGGCGGGGCTGCGGGAACAAGCGGTACCGGCGGATATGGAGCAGGAAAAAAACCCGGAATATTTTTCCATGATGTATGGAACGAATATGCTGTAATCCCTGCGATGAAACCAGGCACAAAAGATGCAAACAAATTTTCGTTGTATGCCGGCTTCGGACTACATTACTGGCATGGAGTATCGAGAATGGCAAGCGCAAGTACTTTAAACTTCCTGACCATTGATGCTCCTATTTTTAACTGGTACAACATCGAAAACTCCGATCAGTTTGCCCGTCAGTACGGAGTATATCTGAAAGGAAAAGCCGGAAAACTGGATTACAGGGTTCATCTCAACCGCCCCTTTGCTACTGATTTAAAACCGGTGAAAACCAAACCTAACGTAGCAGTGGACAACAATGGAGGAGAAGGTGCTAATCAATGGTCTTATGGCGGTTACTTTATGTATCAGTTTAAAGACCAGGAGTCCAATGTTCTTCCTTTCACTGTAGGTACATACGTAGGAACCAAAAAAGTATTTAATATTGGTGCCGGTTATTATATCAACCCTAAGGGAACGATGAGTTATCAGATTCTTTCTGCCGGGGATACCGCCCTTACTAATCACAATATTGCCCTTCTCGGAGGAGATATTTTTCTGGACTATCCGTTTGCAGGAGATAAAAACATGGCTGTAACGCTTTACTCCTGTTTCTATAATTACAATTACGGTCCAAACTATCTCAGAAACGTGGGCATTATGAATGTGGGGGTAAAAGACGCAACCTATACCGGAACGGACGTATCTGATTCCGGATACGGCAATGCCCGCCCTCTTATAGGAACCGGAAATATCTGGTACACTCAGGCCGGATATCTGCTCCCCAAAAACATTTCGTCAAAAGTCAGGCTTCAACCCTTTGTAGCCTATACATACAAAAACTTTGAAGCCTTAAATAAAGCAACCCACTATATCGATACCGGTTGTAATTTATTTATTGACGGTCATCATTCCAAGCTGACTCTTCAGTACAGTAGCCGTCCTACGATTCAGGCGGGAAATCCTACCGGCACCAAAGGTGAGCTGATGCTTCAAACTCAGATTTATCTTTAATTAATCGCACTCAAACCAATAAACAATATTAATCCTTATGAATACTACAGTTGAAAAAAACAAAATTCCGGGCGGAGACAGCAACCCTCCGGTACACGAAGAGCAACAAAGCTCAATATGGCAGGTTATCGGGGCCTCTTCAGTAGGTACACTGATAGAATGGTATGACTTTTATATTTTCGGAAGTCTTGCAACAATTCTTTCCGGTCAGTTTTTTCCGAAAGAAAACCCTACAGCTGCATTTCTATCCACCCTTGCTGCTTTTGCCGCCGGCTTTATCGTACGTCCTTTTGGTGCGCTTGTATTCGGCAGATTGGGGGATATCGTTGGCCGGAAATACACCTTTCTTCTTACCCTTATACTGATGGGAGGCTCCACCTTTGCAATCGGTTTAATTCCGGGTTATCAGACAATCGGGATGTTTGCTCCAATTCTGGTGGTATTACTCCGTTTAGTACAGGGTTTGGCATTAGGGGGAGAATACGGAGGTGCCGCAACTTATGTAGCAGAACACTCCCCTGCAAATCGCCGGGGGTATTTCACAAGCTGGATTCAGACTACCGCTACGCTGGGATTATTTATTTCTCTTGCCGTAATTGTATTTACCCGTCAGTCACTGGGAGTAGAAAGTTTTACCGCCTGGGGATGGAGAATTCCTTTTCTGGTATCTGCATTACTGGTAGGGGTTTCTATTTA
>JAIBAH010000065.1 GCA_019695295.1 Bacteroidia bacterium
GGTAAGGTAAGACTTCACGTCCCGCATATTTTTAACACTATGGGTTGTAATCATCAGGCCGGGGGTTTCGCTTTGAATTCCGCTGAGCTGATTAACCGGATAGTCGTAATATAAAAAAGCATTGTCCCGGGTTTCATGTGCAAGATACCAGTACAAAATATCGTAAGACAAGCGTTTTTGCCCTTTGAGATTCCGGGTTTTATAGCTTTCCATGATTTTCCGTTTTTGGGTCATTTCTTTCAGAAACTCCGCTTCTTTTTCAGGCGATACATCCGTAAGCCTTGCTTTGTAGTGCCAGAACCGGTCCACCAGGGGAGGCTCCACAAAAGAAATCAACTCGGGGTTTTCAAAGGCAATATCCAACATTGCTTTATCATAAAAAAGTCGCTTTGAGAGCGGTTTTCCCCCGAAACAACCCGAAAGAATCAAAAGAAAAAGGAATCCGAAGCCTGTATATTTCATACTGTGACGATGTTTGAATAACTGAGACTAAAAGCTACTACAAAGATAGAAAAGCATCCCGGATTTTGGATAAAATATTTTCCGGCCACGGATTAACCTTGTATTTCTCCTGAAAATCCCGTTATTTTGTACACAATTTTAAGCGAAAAGATGACATTTGAAGAGATTTGTAAAAAAATAAAGAAAAAACATTTTGCGGGGATTTACTATCTTACCGGAGAAGAAACCTATTTTACCGACAAAATCACTCATTTGCTGGACGAAAATGTACTGGATATTTCAGAACGGGATTTTAACCGGGATATATTATACGGCAATGAAACGCAGGCAGGGCATATTCTTAATGGATGTAAAAGTTTTCCATTGATGGCAGAACGCAGGCTGGTCATTGTAAAGGAAGCGCAGGCAGTTGACACCAAACACTGGGAGAAAATGCTTTCTTATTTTCAGAAGCCCAGTCCTTCTACCGTTCTGGTACTGGCTTTCAAGGGCAAAGGGAAGGGCTTGCCCAAGGCTGCTGTAAAAGCAATAGAGGAAAATCAGGGAGTTATTTTTGAAGCGAAAAAAATGTATGACAAAGACGTAATCAAATGGGTAACCACTCATATTGCAGAAGCAGGATTTGATTCGGAGGCCGGAGTATCTGAAGTGATTTCAGGACATCTGGGGACCAATCTTCATCTGATTGAAAATGAGCTGGAAAAAATATTCATTTATCTTTCCGGTTCCAAAGATAAAAAAATCACCAAAAATTTGCTTTTTGAGATGATTAACATAGACAAGGAGTTTAACGTATTTGAATTGAACAAAGCATTAAGTATCAAGGATAATGCCCGCTCCCACTTTATCATTCACCGGCTGACAGGAAACCTGAAAACCAATCCTTCGGTACTGACGATTTCCAGTCTTTTCCGGTTTTTCAGTGATATTGCTGCTGTATATTCTTATAAGGTGAGTGATGTAAAGGGGATTCAGGAGAGCCTCAAAGTAAATTGGTACGCTGCTCAGGACCTGGCAGCAGCCCGCCAAAGATATCCGCTGATTAAGGTATATCACAATATTTTACATATTCAGGAAGCCGACCTTATGCTCAAGGGAATCAATCCCACTGACCAGGATGAAGAAGATGTATTAAAAACCCTAATCTGGAAAATCCTGAACTGAAGTCCGGAAATATTTACATTCCGGTAATAAACCTGAAATTACAAAAACTACTGAAAATCAGCAATTTAATATGAATTTCATTTTAAGCAGTCAACAAACTTAACAATTCCTTAATATTCAGGGAGAAAATCCTTTGTAGTTTTGCCGAAAATTTTTTAATTAAAAATCCAAACATGGGAGATTTAGGAACAGTTAGTCTAATTTTGATGATAATATGCATCCTTGCGGTATGCGTATTTGAATTTGTAAACGGATTTCACGATACCGCTAATGCGGTGGCTACCGTCATTTACACAGGAACATTGCAGCCGGTTCAGGCAGTAGTCTGGGCGGGTGTATGGAATTTTATAGGAGTTTGTCTGGGGGGGGTAACCGTTGCAATGGGGATAGTAAAACTTCTTCCACTTGCGGATATGATGAGTCTGGGACTGTCGGCTAATATAGCTATGATATTTGCAATACTCATTGCTGCTATTTTCTGGAATATCTACACCTGGTACTTCGGGATACCCTGTTCCAGTTCCCATACGCTTTTTGGCTCACTCATCGGGGTAGGAATTGCATTCCAGTTAATGCACGGAGGAGATGGCCCGAACTGGGTAAAAGTGGGGGAAACTCTTATGTCCCTTTTGATTTCCCCTACGGTGGGTTTCGCTCTTGCCATTGTACTGATGTATATTTTCAGGCTGATATTCAAGAAAAATGAAAAGTTATTTCATGCTCCGGCCAAGGGTTCAAAGCCCCCAATCTGGATTAGGCTTTTCTTAATTGCTACCTGTACCGGTGTGAGTTATTCTCACGGTTCTAATGACGGACAAAAAGGAGTGGGTTTAATGATGATAATCCTGATGATGTTTATGCCCATGCAATTTGCCCTGAACACCAATGATTTTGAGCAGGGGTCTTTTGCAAGTAAGGTATTTACCGTTGGCAAAAGTTTTAAACTGACAGAATGTGAGGCTTCCGTAGCCAATATTGAAGCACAACTCGCTACTTCAGGAAATACCAGTTTCTCTAAGGAAATAAAAGAACTCAAGGAAAAAATGGAGGTTTTAAAAACAGAAGATAATGGAAAAAACCGTTTTCAACTGCGTAAAAAAATCCAGAAACTGACTAAAAATATGGGAGAAGAGTTCAAGAAAGTGGATGCTTTCAAGGACAAAGCAGCCCTGAAAGCCATGAAGGCAGAAATTAAGTCTTTAAGTGAATATACGGACTGGGCTCCGGTTTGGGTGATTATCGTTATCTCTCTTTCTTTGGGTATCGGTACCATGATTGGATGGAAACGGATTGTGGTTACAATAGGAGAGAAAATCGGGAAAACTCACCTTACTTATGCTCAGGGAATGGTAGCCGAGTTAATGGCTGCAAGTACAATTCAGTTAAGTACCTGGTTAGGAAAACCGGTAAGTACCACTCACATTCTTTCATCGGCTATCGCAGGTACAATGGTGGCCGGAAATGGAGTAAAAAACCTTCAGCCTGAAACCATTAAAAATATCGGAATTGCATGGGTACTTACGCTGCCTGTAACGATTCTGGTCTCCGGTGGATTATACTGGCTGTTTTCTTTCTTCGTATAAACTGAATCCGTTTTTGTAAGCCACCTGATTTTTTGTAAATCCGGTGGCTTTTTTGTTTTCAGGAAACCCTAATCCCATTTGCAAGTTACCCCGGTGTATTCCGCTGACCTCGAAAAACTTCCGGAAAATATTCAGAAAATCTCCCTTATGTAACAGAAATCACACAAAACTACAATCGGATACGGTAATTTTGCAGATAAATAAAAGAAATTATGGAGTTAATTAAGGCTTACAAGTTGACTATTCCGGGAATTTTACTGGGTTCTGTAGCCGGATATTTGTATTACCAATACATAGGTTGTATGAGTGGAACTTGTATGATTACTTCCAGGCCACTCAACAGCACTCTTTACGGAGCGTTAATGGGAGCACTCTTCTTAAATATGTTTAAAAAAGAAAATCAATAAAACAATGAATTTACAATCATTTTTAACAGGCTGGCATTTTACCCGGTGGTTCCGGTTGGGATTAGGGGTATTTGTGATGATACAGTCAATACAGACCACTGATTATATGGCAGGCGTACTGGGGATTCTCCTTTTGTTTCAGGCGGTTACGAATACAGGCTGTTGCGGAGTATCCGGTTGCAGCACAATCTATGACCCTAAAGACGAAAAAGAAAGCTTTGAATTTGAAGAAATCAAAATTAAATCAGAAAAATAATAATCAATAAACCATCTCATGGAACCTCATTTTTATAACGTAGAAGTAAACTGGAGAAGTGACCGTAAAGGCGTAATGTGCTCCCCTGAACTTATGCAGGCTGAAGGGAGTTGTATTACAGTCGCTACCCCGCCTGAATTTCCCAAAGGTATGCCCGGAATCTGGTCACCGGAGCATTTGTTTACGGCTGCTGTAAGTAGCTGCCTGATGACCACTTTTCTTGCAATTGCCGAAAATTCTAAATTGGAATTTACCGCTTTTTCCTGTGGCTCCAAAGGAAAATTAGAACAAACAGAAGGAAAATTCATGATGTCTGAGGTAATTCTGGAGCCTGTTGTAATAATAAAAAGGGAAGAAGACCGGGCTAAAGCAGAAAAAGTCCTTCAAAAATCAGAGGCCGCCTGTCTGATTTCCAATTCTATTCTCTCAAAAGTAACCATGTACCCCGTCATTAAAGTAGCAGAAACGATAAATGAATAATTAAACATGAAAACCTTTCAGTTTTTTATTTTAATCGCTCAATATCCTTCAAGACTGTAATCTTGAATAAAAAAAGTGTGAGTCTGATTATTACTTTTCTATCCCCAGCCAGCAGTCATCTCCCCTTGGGTCTGCTCCTCCTTCAAGGCTGCCGTCCTTTCTTACAAGGATTGCGTCCACTCTTCCGGAAGGGCCTTTTCGCTCTTCCATTTCATGCCCTTTTGTTTTCAGTTCCTGAATTACTTCCGGTGAAAAGCAGCCCTTTTCATACATGATTTTATCCGGCAGCCACTGATGATGAAAACGGGGAAGGGCAACCGCCTGCTGCATCGTAAGTCCGTGCTCCGTCACATTCTGAATCGTCTGAAAAACACTGGTTATAATCGTAGAGCCTCCCGGTGTGCCTACCACCATTCGGAGACTACCGTTCTCCGTAATAATCGTGGGGGTCATGGAACTCAACATTCTTTTTCCCGGCTGAATGGCGTTTGCCTCTGCTCCCACAAGCCCGTAATAGTTGGGAAAACCGGGCTTAATGGAAAAATCATCCATTTCATTATTGAGCAAAAATCCTGCACCTCCAACCACCACGCTACAACCAAACCCGCCATTCAGGGTAGTTGTTACCGCCACAGCGTTACCCTCGTTATCCACAACCGACAAATGCGTGGTTTCCATTTGCTCTTTGGGAGCCGGATTGCCGGCAGAGATTTCTTTGGAAGGAGTTGCTTTCTCTGGATTAAAATTTTTCATTCTTTCCTTTATATAGGTATCTGAGATAAGCCCTTTGATTGGAACGGGATAAAAATCCCTGTCTCCCAGATGTTTAGCCCGGTCTGCATAAACCCTTCTTTCGGCTTCCACCAGCAAATGCGTTCTTGAAGCAGAATGCAAAGCCTCCGGAGAAGTCTCAAAAGGTTCTACCGATTTGAGTAACTGAAGCAAAGCAATCCCTCCGCTTGATGGTGGCCCCATGCTGATGATTTCATATTGTTTATACTTTCCTTTCACAGGGTCTCTCCAGACTGCTTTGTAGTCTTTCAGGTCGGCTTTGGTCATGATTCCCTTTCCCCTTCCCATTTCAGCCGCAACCAAATCTGCGGTTTCTCCTTCATAGAATCCGGCCTTCCCTTTGTCCCGGATACGAATCAGCGTTTTGGCGAGGTCCGGCTGACGGAAGATTTCTCCTTCAATGAAAGTATCTTTTGCTGTAAATGCATTCATAGTGGTATTCACTTTCTTTAATAAAGCCCTTTGAGTGTTCAGCATTTCAGCGTCTTTTTTAGTGAGCGCAAACCCCTTATCCGCAAGGTCAATCGCCGGCTGAATCAGCTCAGTCATGGGAAGCTTCCCGAGTTTTTCATGAGCGGCAAAGAATCCCGCAACCGCTCCGGGAACGCCTGCGGCAAGATGTCCGTTGAGGCTTAAATCCGGAATCACATTTTTTACGCTATCCAGATACATATCCCTGAAAGACGCTGCCGGTGCTTTTTCCCGGTAATCCAGTGTAAAAACCTGACCGTCCTTTCCTCTGTACACCATGAAGCCTCCGCCACCGATATTTCCCGCAACCGGAAACACCACAGCAAGGGCATACTGAACCGCTACCGCCACATCTACTGCATTTCCTCCCTTTTTTAGAATATTATACCCTGCAAGTGTAGCTTCCGGATGAGCAGAAACAACCATTGACTTGTAATTTTTATTGATATCCTGAACCGGAAAACGGCGGCTTTCAGTATGTTTACAGCCATTTATCGGAACTATCACCAGAAGAACACAGATTAACCCTAAAAGTTGCTTCATAAAGAGGAAACTGATTTTTTTAATTGATATAAAAACCGTTGGGAATTGTGAAAAGTTCGATACCTTACAATCCATTCCGCAAAGATAGTGAACTTCACAGATATAAGAAAATTCATTTCAATACTATCATTTAACGATTGATTATTGTAAAATCCACATATATTTTTCCCTTACAAAAACAAAACCAAGCCTGTTTATTCAAATGAAATGATTATCTTTGTGCGCTTTTTGAAGCGAGGTGTTCCACCCCATCAGGATAATTCGAAATGGTAAGAATCTATTACAGAGAAGATAAGATATTGAAGAAGGAAACGGATGTAAGGGAAATCGGTTCTCTGACGGATATCTTATGGGTGGATCTTCATTCTCCTACTCAGGAAGAAGAAGAGTGGATAGAATCCAAATGTGAAGTAAGCATTCAGACCCCTCAGGAAATCACCGAAATTGAAAGTTCATCCCGGTATTTTGAACGGAATGGAATGATTGTGGCAAATTCCAATTTTTTGCGCTTTGAAGGGGATACATTTCAGGCATATCCGGTTTCTTTTATCATCAAGGGACCCACTGTATTTACCTTTCGTCAGGGAGATTCCAAAACTTTTGCTGATACAGTGAAAAAAATGCGGGTAAATTCGGACACTCTTTTGACAGGAACGGATGTTTTACTCCTTATTTTTGAAACCCGGATTGATTCTGACGCGGATTCACTCGAGGCTATTTCCAGAGAGATTACCAATATCAGCCGAAAACTTGCCAAAGAAAGGAAACCCAAAGGCGACTCTCTCTTGCAAATCAACAACCTTCAGGAACATACAATGTTGCTTAGAGAAAGTATCATTGACAAGCAAAGGGTATTTTCCGCCCTGCTCAGAAGCATGAATTTCCCGGATGATAAAAAAGAAAGACTGAGAATTATCCTCAAAGACATTAACTCCCTTCTGGAATATACTACCTTTAATTTTGAAAGATTAGAATATCTTCAGGATACTTTTACGGGTCTGATTAATCTGGAGCAAAATGATATCATCAAACGATTTACGCTTTTTTCGATAATATTTCTGCCTCCGACCCTCATAGCCGGAATCTTCGGGATGAATTATAAAGAAATCCCAACTGCCGACAGTGAATACGGCTTTTATTTTGCGTTATTCATTATCATTGGCTCCTCATTAGGTTCTTTATTGTTTTTTAAATGGAAAAACTGGATTTAATCTGTCCTGTTGTATTCTGAATCCCCTCTTTTTGCCCCGAAAAACAATAAACCGGAATACTCCGCATGGTTTTCTTTTGGATTTATCAATAAATATTTCTTGATTTGTCTCATCATCTGTATATTTAAACTTTTTAATCTGAAACTATTATGTTTACCAGAAATGAAAACCGAATTCCTGCTTTTGTCCTTGTATGCTTCATCTTAGCCTGTACCGGGATGATTTCCTGTCAGAAAAGCGAAGAGTCTGACCATAGCAATCCGAAAGATAGCGCTGTGCCTAAAACTGAGCAAAAAGCAACAATAAGTTCAACTTCAGGAGAAGCAGCAACTCCCGAAATAAAACCAGCAAATGCCTCATTTTCAAAATTTATTCCTTCCGGATATTCTGTTCTGGATTCGGCTTTGGGTAATTTGAATGGAGATAACCTTACAGACGCAATCCTGATTTTGAAGAAAAACGGCGAAGAAAAGACTTCTGATGTAGTAGATAACCCCGAAAAAAGACCTTTGCTTATCCTTACCGGAAATCCTGACAATACTTTTACGCTTGCTGCCAGAAATGATAATACGGTATTTTGTGTAGATTGTGGAGGCGTACTTGGAGATCCCTACAATGGAATCACCATCAAAAATGGATACTTTTCTGTAGAACATTATGGAGGAAGCTCCTGGAGATGGGCAAGAATTATTACTTACAAATACTCAGAAGCAGAAAAAGGCTGGTTTTTGCATAAAGATGGTTCTGAAAGTTTCCATGCAAGTAATCCTGAAAAAGTGGAGACAATAATCAAAACCACCAAAGATTTTGGAAAAGTGCCCTTTGTAAATTTTGATATTTATAAAGAATAATATAAAGTAAAAAAGGAAGAGTATCGTCTTCCATTGAAATGAATGAAGGAATTATAATCAATATGGCAGAAAATCCCCGTAATGAAATCGTTCAGGCAGTAAAACACTACGGTAAAAAACTGTTTGGGTTTGTAAGGGGACGGGTAAATTCCAGAGAAGATGCCGAAGATATTCTGCAGGATGTCTGGTATCAGTTCAGCAATATTTCCGATATTGGAAGTCTGGAAAGTATCAGTGGATGGCTTTTTCAGGTGGCTAGAAATAAAATAACGGATTTATACAGAAGACAAAAGCCGGTTTCACTTGATACGACCTTTGAGGGAGATGAAGCGATAAACTTGAATCTGGAAAGTATTTTTTCTTCTGATAACGGAAATCCGGAATGGAAAATATTTCAGGAGGTATTCTGGGAAGAACTCATGCACGCACTGGATGAACTTCCGGAAAAGCAAAGGCAGGTTTTTATGCTGAATGAACTTGAAGATTTTACTTTACAGGAAATCGCAGATCAGACCGGCGAAAACCTGAAAACCATTATCAGCCGGAAAGGCTATGCTGTAAAACACCTGAGGAACCGTCTTTCTTATTTATACAACGAACTAAATCATTAACACCATGAATACCTGGAATTACAAAAGACACAGAGCCGGCAAATTCTTTTTTCTGATTTTTATCACCGGAATCACTTTTCTCCTTGCTGCAATCGTAATGTATTTATGGAATGCGATTATACCGGATATATTACCTGCTTCTCCCCTCACCTACTGGCAGGCGATGGGATTATTTATCCTCAGCCGGATTCTGTTCGGGGGTTTTCGTTTCAGGCCTCCCGGAATGGGACTTCCTCCACATGCCAGGCAGGAATGGAGAGAAAAATGGGCCAATATGACAGAAGAAGAAAAACAAAAACTCAAGGAAACCTGGAGGGAAAAATGTGGCAAAAAAGGGTAAAAAAATACCTGACTGTTAATTAATATCAGTCAGGCATTTTCTTTATTAAAACACACTATAAATCCGAGAAATCAAACGTTTCAAGATAGTTGGTTGAATAAATTCCGGATTTAAATACGGGGTCATTCATCAGCTTTCTGTGAAATGGGATTGTGGTATGAATTCCGTCAATGATAAACTCTTCTAAAGCCCTTGCCATTTTACTGATACATTCCTCTCTTGTAAAAGCGGAAACAATCAGTTTTGCAAGCATAGAGTCATAATATGGGGGAACATGATATCCGGCATAGATATGTGTATCTACCCTTACTTTATGAAATCCGGGCTTATGAAAATTGGTAATCTGTCCTGCGGAAGGCCGGAAATTGTTTTTGGGGTCTTCGGCATTAATCCTCACTTCCAGAGCATGACGATTTTCCGGCGGATAATAATGTTTTCCTGAAACCTTTTCTCCCATCGCAACCAGAATTTGTTCCTTTACCAGATCAAAATCGAAAATCTCCTCTGTAACGGGGTGTTCCACCTGAATCCGGGTATTCATCTCCATAAAATAGAAATTTCCGTCTTTATCATAGATAAACTCAATGGTTCCTGCGCCTTCATATCCCACAAACTCAGCAGCCCGAACAGCGGCTTCCCCCATTTTCTTTCTGGTTTCCTTACTTACCACCGGGCTTGGGCTTTCTTCCACAAGTTTCTGGTGGCGGCGCTGAATGGTACAATCCCTTTCGGAAAGGTGAGATACATTGCCATACTGGTCACCGATAACCTGAATTTCGATATGACGAGGTTCCAGGATATACTTTTCGAGATATACTTCCGGATTATTAAATGCAGCACCGGCCTCTGACCTTGCTGAATTCCAGGCATTTTCCATTTCGTCTTCATTGTCCACCCTTCTCATCCCTTTTCCTCCTCCACCTGCTGTAGCCTTCAGAAGTACAGGATATCCGATTTCTTTGGCAATACTTTTTGCGTCTTCCAGGCTTTCCAGAATCCCTTCAGAACCCGGAATAACGGGAACACCGGCTTTTTTCATGGTAGCTTTGGCAGTGGCTTTATCTCCCATCATATCTATAATTGCACCCGGAGGGCCAATAAATTTTATATCATAGGCTTTACACATTTCGGAAAATTCGGAGTTTTCAGACAAAAAACCATATCCGGGATGAATCGCATCCACATTGGTAATCTCAGCGGCTGAAAGTATATTTGCCATACTCAGGTAACTGAGTTTACTTTGAGGAGGGCCTATACATACCGATTCATCTGCAAATCGCACATGAAGACTATCTTTATCGGCAGTGGAGTGAACCGCTACCGTCTTAATCCCCATTTCTCTGCAGGTTCTTTGAATCCGCAGGGCAATTTCGCCTCTGTTGGCAATTAAAATTTTTTTGATGTTTCTTTTATTTGATTCCATTCAATCATTAATATTACAGGGATTTTATCCCTATTGCACAAAATCAATGTGTTTCAATCAGGAAAAGAGGCTTGTCAAAATCTACCGGTTGTGCATTTTCGATAAGAATCTTCACAATCTTTCCATCTACATCACACTCTACGTCATTGAACAATTTCATTGCTTCAATTACACATATTTTCTGGCCTTTTTTCACTTCATCTCCCACCTTGATAAAGGGAGGGTCTTTCGGGCTGGGTGCTGCGTAGTAAGTTCCAATCATGGGAGAGCGGAAAGTATGTAGATTAGACGCTTCCGCTTTAGGTGCAGGAGCATTTTGAAGCTCTGCGTGTACTGTAGGTACAGCTGAAATTACCTGAGGAGAAGGTGCACTGAGTACCGGAGGCTGCGGAGCGGCATAAATTACGCCGGGTTCAACTCCTTTTTTCTTGATTTTAATTTTGGTCTCACCAATTTCAAGGGAAACCTCAGTCAGGTCACTTTTATTGACCATTCGAATCAACTCTTGTATTTCTTTGAAGTCCATAATCTGCTTTTTGAAAAATATTTATCTTTAACAATTATATATTGAGTATTGGAAAAAGATTTTACCAGGCTACTGTTTCAGAGGGTTCTCCTCCCATTCTGTTGATATCTTCTATATTTTTTTCTATGGTTTGCGCATTTTCCCATTTCTTTTTATCCACCACATAGGTATCGGAGATAGAATCATGCCATCCTCTTGTAAATATAAATGAAATATTATCAAAGGGAATAAAACGGCATAATGACCTTCCTGCTATATTACCGGGAGTAGCCATTTCACCTTGCTTGTTTACCACAATACTTCCTGTGACCATTTTACCAAGTGTTCTGCCTCCCATATAGGCTTCCATGAGAAAATAATACAAAAATTGTCCGCCGATTGCGAATACCTGAACGGAATTTGCACTACTGCCAACAGAGTTGATGGATTCGGGGTCATCCAAATTTACGGAAGAAAACATGTAGCCCAAAAGAGGCAAAGTCACAACACTTCCTACTATTAATCCATCAATAAGATAATTGACAAACCGTGTTCCATTGGAAACGGATATTTCTTTTAATGTAGATTCATCTAAAGCCATAATATTTACTAATTTCTGAGTTCAGGGGTAATAAATAATACGCAAGCAATAAAAAGATAAGGAAATATCCAAATTTTTTATTTAAATTTATAATAAAGTAACAGGTAAAACGACAAAGATTCGGGAATTACGCCGAATCTTTGTAAGTACATCCTTATAGTAATCAGGATTTTACTCTTTCCATATATACTCTGGAAGAAGTATCCACTTTAATCAGGTCGCCGATATTGATAAAAAGAGGAACTTTTACTTCTGCTCCACTTTCAAGGGTT
Source organism: Bacteroidia bacterium (assembly GCA_019695295.1). Taxonomy (GTDB): domain Bacteria; phylum Bacteroidota; class Bacteroidia; order J057; family J057; genus JAAFHL01. The sequence goes on from JAIBAH010000065.1 coordinate 11,973, forward strand.
GCAGGCTTCATTGCGTTGGTTGCAGTATCGCCCTTGATTCCCGGTTCGGTGTAGGTTACTGTTTGTATTACAGATTCAGGAATTTCTACCGTCATGGGAGTATCTGATTCTGCATTCCAAAGCACTTTTACATTGGAGCCTTCCAGCAAAAACTCTACTCCGTCTATTAATTTACGGTTTACATTTATCTGTTCGAAGGTACCGCTATCCATCAGCACCAACTCGTCTCCCTCAGGGTATAAATATTGAAAAGTACGATGCTCAATCCGGATCGTTTCTACTTTTTCACCAGAGTTAAAAGAGTTTTCTATCACCCTGCCACTCGCCATATTCCGCATTTTCACTCTTACAAATGCTGCGCCTCTTCCCTGCTTTACATGTTGGAATGAAACAACCTGAAAAACCTCTCCGTTGTATTTGAAACACATTCCATTTCTTAAATCGCTTGTATCTGCTGCCATAAACTAATATTATTTTGGTTTTTTAGAATCGTGGTGCAAAATTACAACTAAGCCGCTAATTGTCAAAATTTATTCGGACAATATTTAAATAATCTCTTATAAATTCTATAAATTGCTTATTTTTGCCGCCTGATTTTTAGGAAATGAATCGAAGAATAGACTATCTTGACAGTATCAGAGGGCTCGCTGCATTTTCTGTAGTGATTTATCACGCTTTACATGGACACTGGGCCTATTTGAAGTCCGTAAAAACCGCTTCTATCCTGATAAACGGCAGTGATGCAGTATCTCTGTTTTTTGTACTGAGCGGAATCGTACTTTCCCTGAAATACCTGCCTGCAAACAAGGAAGAAGTACCGCTTCAGTATCCCAAATACGTAGTGGCACGGATTTTACGTATATATCCTCCGCTGATGGTCATAGTCCTTATTCATTATATCTATCAGTACGGAGCGGGTTCAGGGGTTGATTTCTGGCTTTTTGATACCCTGATTCATAATAATAACCGGCTTTGGGAAAATATGCTGCTCATGAGGGGTATACACGATTTATACACTCCCTCCTGGTCGCTTGGGGTAGAAATGGCCTTTTCATTGCTTCTCCCCTTTTTGATAATCCTCATACGCAAAGACCGAAGATATTTTATTTATCTGCTTATTGCCGGATTTTTCGTTGGTAAAAACTACCTTTCGATTTTTATCCTTCACTTTGGATTAGGGATTCTCATTGCCTATTATTTTGAAGATATCAGAAAACTGAATCTGACTCAGTATAAAGCCTACAAATACCGGTGGCTTATTGGTTTGCTGGTTTTGGCAATGTATTCCCTGCGGCATATTGACAAGCTCTCGCCCTTTGGCTCTACAATCCGGTATTTTATGGAGAATATCCTGTATCTGGATTTCTTTCATTTTTCAGGGGTGGCTTCGGCTGTGATGCTCGCCTATACCATCCACTCAACCGGCCTGCAGCAAAAACTTCAGGTAAAACCCCTTCTTTTTCTGGGAAAAATATCCTATAGTTTATATCTGACGCATTGGTTAGTAATACAGGTTTTTATGGATAATTATACCCAACTTTTTGCCCCGCTGAACAACGAAGTCAATGAACTGTTTGTTTTTCTGGCGGTAACTACCATACTTTCGCTTGTATTTGCTACTATTTTTTATTATCTGATAGAAAAACCCGTCATATCTTTTGGGAAAAAAGTATTAAAAAAATACGCTCATGTCTTCCTTGTGGATTAGCCGCCCACAATTACATATTACAAAATACAGGATTAAATTCAATATATGTCAAGAAAGAAAAAAAAATTTACGCCTTTTGCCGTGGACTCAGTAAGCATAAGAGATGCTTCTACTGACGGGAGAGGAGTCGCAAAGTATGAAGATAAAATCATATTCACCGAATTTACCGTACCCGGCGACGTTGTTCAGCTTCGGGTGTATGATAAACATAAAAAGATGTTCATCGGAGAGTTAAAAGAAATTCTGACTCCTTCCGAAAGAAGAACAGAGCCGCTTTGCAGACATTTCGGAATTTGCGGGGGCTGCAAATGGCAGATGATGAAGTATGATTCCCAACTGTTTTTTAAAACCAAACATATTCAGGATATCCTCGAAAGAATCGGCAATTTCAAAGATATTACCGTAAAACCGGCTTTGCCCTCGGATACGGAATATTACTACCGGAATAAACTGGAGTTCAGCTTCGGAACCAAGGCGTGGGTGGCTTTTGATGACAGAAAATCTACGGATAACTTCCGGCCTGTACTGGGATTTCATGGAAAAGGCGCTTTTGACAAAGTACTGGATATCTCTGAATGTCATTTACAACTCCCTGTAATCTCAGAAATACTCAATGGATTAAGACAGTTCACTACAGAGAAAGCGATTCCTTATTATGATGCGAGGGCACTTACGGGCTTTCTCAGGGAAATTATGTTTCGTTCTTCCAAATCCACAGGAGAAATCATGGCTATTCTGATTGTACATGAGGATAACCCGGAATTTCTCCTTCCGGTTTTGCATTATCTTTCCGATACTTTCCCTCAGATTACGGATTTGCTTTGGATTGTAAATCCCAAAATGAACTCCAGTTATACAGAATTGCCTTATCATGTTTTTAAGGGGAAAAACTATATTACTGAACAACTCGGAAAATATCGTTACAGAATCAGCCCCACTTCTTTTTTTCAGACCAATCCTTCTCAGGCCGAAAAAATGTATGAGGTTACCCGTCAGTATTTAAAAAAAACGCTTCCCAAAGGCAAAGAAAAACATAATCTGATATACGACCTTTATACCGGTACCGGAAGTATTGCCATCTATGTATCGGAACTTGCCGAAAAAATAGTAGGGGTAGAATACGTAGAGTCCTCCATTCTGGATGCAAAGGTCAATTGTGAGCTGAATGAGCTGACGCATTTGTCCTTCTTTGCCGGGGATATGCAGAAAATCCTGAATGACGAATTTATCGAAACTCACGGCAAACCGGAAGTCATCATTACTGACCCTCCGAGAGCGGGCATGGCTCAAAACGTCATCGCTCAGATTCTGAAAATCCTTCCGGAATACATTATTTATATAAGCTGCCATCCGGCAACACAGGCTCGGGACTGCAGCGCAATGCGGAATCATTACGAAATCGTTGAGGCTCAGCCGGTGGATATGTTTCCGCATACTGCACACGTAGAGAATATTTTACTCCTGAAAAGAAAAGAAAGTCAGGGAAATGAAACGGCGGAGTATATCCCAAACTTTAAGGCGGCGGCATGGCTCGGAGAGTCGGATAAAGAGGAAGAAGAGGAGGAGGAAGAAAACGACTTGTCTTAAAAATTGAGCCTGAATTAAACCTGAAGCCAGATAATTGAAGCTACGGACAATCCTTTCTGTTTTTTATAAAAACCTTAGCTGCCGTCAGCATTTGCTGTGGCAGCTAAGATTAAGATTATACCATTTTGACGGGTATCATACCGTCGTAGTTATTTTGTATATTAGAAAATATATCCTCCACCTTCAACCATACTATCAGCGATTGTGCGTCTGAGGTTTTTGGTATTGGCAGCATTATATTTTGTAAAACGCTTTAATCCCATCAGCAACACTTTCTGAGTATCTCCGGTGGTAAAAGAAAGAATCGCTGTTTTTCCGGCTCTTTCCAGCATATCCACTGCGTGAGCGAAGTACACTTTTGTCATATTAACTTGTTGCTGACAAGCGGCTTCACCTCTCAGTCCAATGAGTTTTTCGGTACGTAATACGGTGGACTCTGCTACATATACCTCTGTAAGCATATCGGAAAGATTCATCAGAATCTCCTGCTCGTGTTCCAGTTGTTTTTGCAAATCCTGAAGTGCTTTACCCGCAACCATCAGAATTGCCTTTTTCATATTTTTCAATGCGAGTTTTTCTTCGCCGAACAGACCTGCCGGAGCTGCTTCCATAGAAGGAGGCCCCATGAGTTCCTGACCTACCTTCATTGCAGGTCCAACAATATCCAGTTCTCCTTTCAGGGCTTTTTTGATGAGCATATCGACGGAAAGCAAACGGTTAATTTCGTTGGTTCCTTCATAAATACGGGCAATACGGGCATCTCTGTACGCTCTCTCCATCGGAGCATCCGCAGAATAGCCCATTCCTCCGTAAATCTGAACCCCTTCATCAGTAACAAAATCCAGGACTTCAGATGAGTGTACTTTCATGATAGCACATTCCACCGCAAACTGCTCGAGTCCCTTGAGTTTTGCCTCAGAATCCGATAATCCCTGCGCTTTTAGTGACTCAATTGCATGATCAATATCCTGACCTACTCTGTAGTCTGCCGATTCGGTGGCATAAATACGGGTAGCCATTTCTCCTAATTTGTGTTTCATTGCTCCGAAAGAAGCGATTGGAACTCCAAACTGAATTCTTTCATTTGCGTATTTGGTAGCGTACGTAGTAACGAGTTTACATCCTCCCAATACGCCGGCAGCCAGTTTGATACGGCCAATGTTCAGGATATTAACTGCAATTTTAAAGCCGTTTTCTCTCGTGGAAAGCATATTTTCCACCGGAACCATACAGTCATTGAAGAAAACCTGACGGGTAGAAGAGCCTTTAATCCCTAATTTATGTTCTTCGGGATTGAGGGTAATTCCATTGAATGATTTTTCAACGATAAATGCGGTAAGTTTTTTATCATCCTCAATTTTTGCAAAGACGATAAATACATCTGCAAAACCGGAATTGGTAATCCACATTTTTTGTCCGGTTATTTTATAATGCTTACCATCCTCAGTAAGTACCGCTTTGGTTTTACCGGAATTCGCGTCAGAACCCGCAAAAGGCTCTGTCAGACAGTAGCACGCTTTCCATTCACCTGCACTCAGTTTCGGAAGATACTTCAGTTTCTGCTCCTCACTCCCATAATATAATATAGGCAGCATTCCGATTCCCGTATGCGCTCCATAAGTTGTAGAAAAAGAACCCGCAGAACCGATAATATCGGCAATCAACAATGAAGTAACGAAATTCATTCCAAGTCCGCCGTATTCTTCCGGAATTGACACCCCTAATAATCCCAGTTCTCCCGCCTTTTCAAGATACTTTTCAGAAAGCATTGGGTCTGCGTCTATTTTCAGGGCATTAGGATAAATTTCCTGCTCCAAAAAATTCTGACAGGCTTCCGCCATCATATTTTGCTCTTCCGAAAACTCTTCACGGATAAAAACATCTTGTGCCAAGGTTTCGCGGATCAAGAATTCTCCGCCTTTGATTGCATTTTTGCTCATGATTTCCATATAAAATGACTTTTTGACAATGAAATATTGAATACTTTATTATACGTTTAATTTTAAAATTTGTTATGCAAGCATACTAATTTTCGGCTAAATTAGTAAAAAATTTATTATGCAAGCATAATATTTAAAAAATATTTTTTATTTTTTTTCGGATTGCATAAAAATGAGTGATGAGCGCTTTTCTGCTATAGAAAAACACTCCTCAAAAAAATTTGAAGCCGGTATTGCTGATGAATGCGTTAGGCCGTCGGCAGAGAATATTTTTTTACTGAGAAATTTTTTCTTTACCCTCCTAAACGACTATCCAGTGAAACAATCGTATTGCCTTCTTTTTCCGGAATCCGGGCCATCGCATATTCACTTAAAGCGGTAATTGTCAGGCTGGGGTTTACCCCAAGATTTCCCTGAATCACGGATCCGTCCAGTACATACATATTGGGATAATTAAATACCTGAAAATTTTTATCAATCACTCCGGTCTCTGCGGATTCACCCATAGTACATCCTCCAAGAATATGGGCTGTGGTAGAAAGATTAAACAAAGATTCCACTATACTATTGAGAGGAGTCGCATTGACTTTTTCGGCATAGCGATAGAGGACTTCCTGCCCTACGGGAATATAGACAGGAACGGTAACCCCTTCTTTTGCAAACCGGATTTTTCCGCCGAAAAGGTTTTTTTTCCATTCCATTTTCAGTGCATTATCCAGATTCTGCATAACGAGCATCATCATGGAAGCTTTTCCCCATTCTTTTTGGGTTGCTATCTTCAGAAAACGGATGGGATTCAGGACAATTTTCCGGATTAGCTGTACCGCTCTCGAAAAGGAGTTGTGTCCGTCCGTAGAAAAAGACGCAAGTTTTGCGATTAATCCGGAGGCATTATTATATTTTACTACTTCCACTTTGGTGTGTTCATCCGGATTAAAGCCCGAACTGATAGAAGCACCATGATTTAGCTTTTCACTTGAAAAAACCATGCCGGTAATGGATTCCGAATTGGTGCGGATATTTGCGCCGAGCGTATCAGAAAGTAAAGGCAGGGTTCCGGACTGATATTTCTGTCCCAGCAGTAATTCCATCGTACCTAAAACCCCTCCGCTTACCACCAAACCCCTTGATTCAAATACTTTTTTTTGGCGGTTCCAGAAAAATCCGGTTGTTTTTTCGGTATGAATCCGGTAAATCCCTTCTTTGTATTCTATTTTGGTAACGAGTCGTTCCGGTAAAACCTCCGTTCCGTTTTGCCGAGCAAAGAAAAGATAGTTTTTATCCAGCGTATTTTTTGCATTGTAGCGGCAACCCGTCATACAGCCTGCACAGTCTATACACCCCGTTCTTAGCGGACCCAGTCCATTGAAGTAAGGGTCTTTGGGCACTTTCGTATCTCCATAATACACCCCGACATTCACCGGGTGAAAAGTATGTCCCCTTCCCATATCTTCTGCCACAGCCTTCAGTAATTTATCTTCGGGATCCAAACGCGGGTAAGCAGTAGTACCCAGCATGAATTTTGCTTTTTCATAATAAGGCATTAACTCCTTTTTCCAGTCATTGAGGTGTTTCCATACCGGATTCTGAAAAAAAGTATCGGGAGGCACAAGATGTGTATTGGCATAAATCAGGCTACCTCCCCCAACCCCTGTGCCACTCACTACTAATACTTCTCTAAAAAAAGACAGATTCATCATTCCAAATAGCCTTAATGCCGGCTTCCATACATATTTTTTAATATCCCAGTCTGAAGCGGGCATATCTTCCGTTTTATAAGCCCTGCCTTTCTCTAATACAAGACAACGATAGCCTTTTTCTGAAAGCCGCATGGCAGAAACACTCCCTCCAAACCCCGACCCGATGATGATATAGTCATATATATTATTTTCTTTCATGTACTTTAAATTGTAAATGATAAAACCACACAGCAAAGTTAGTTTTTTTTATGATTATTTCGAAATATTAATTTACACCCTGAAGCAGATAGAATTTTCACAAGATAACCCATTTGCCGAAAACGAATCCCTGCATCTGGGAAATTTAGACTTTGGCTTTTCTCTTTCGGTGAATATAGGTAAACACTCCTTCATATTACAGCAACTGACCTTGGTAAAATATTTCCTTTTTTCAGCAATGATTTGGAATTGCTGGAAAAAGGAGTTAGATTTGTAGTGTTTTTAGTTCTTTTGTTGGTAGGGGTTGTGAGAGTGAATAGCGACTAATCTTCAGATAAAAAACTGAACATTTGAACACAAAACCACAAATCAAAATTGTACCTTTGCAAAAAAATATTTGAATGGAAGTAGCAGTAAAACAGAGTAGCAAAAACAAGTTCGGACAATACTTTACACCAAAAGTAGTGGCTGACTTTATGATTAGTTTGGCTGACATTTCCGAAAATTCAAAAATTTTAGAACCCTCTTGTGGTAAAGGTATTTTTCTGGAAATCCTACAACAAAAAAGTTACAATCACTTAACTGCTTTTGAAATTGACCAAGACTTAGCAACTGACTTTCCTTTTGTTCGTTACGAAAGTTTTGTGAGTGCAAATATTGATGACAAGTTTGATTTAATCATCGGGAATCCGCCATACATACGTTGGAAAAATTTAGAAGACGAATTAAAACAAGAACTTTCAATCAATCCACTTTGGAATAAATACTTCAACTCGCTTTGCGATTATCTGTATATTTTCATTCTAAAATCTATTGAACTGTTGAACGAGAATGGACAACTAATTTTCATTTGTCCAGAGTATTGGATGAATACAACTCATTCTATTTCGTTGCGGAATTATATGGTTAGACACGGCTACTTTGAAGAAATTTATCACTTCAACGAAACACCGATTTTTGACAAAGTAACAGTTTCAATAGTAATTTTTAAGTTTGTAAAAAGCAAACAAAAATTAGATAAAATGAAGGTTGCAAAATTTTACGCCAATCAAAAATTGACCTCTGAAACGCTTGAATATTTACAAAATCAGATTCCGTTCAAAGATGCAGAATATTTACAAGTTTCACAATTCAAAACCAATGAACGTTGGCTTTTGCAAAGTGATGAAGTAAGAGAAGAACTACAACAGTTAGAAATCGTTTGCAAAAAGCAAAACCCGACTTCGTTACTTAGTTTTCTTGAAGATGAAAAAACAGAATTTCACACCATTGGCGAAATCTGTGACATTGGAAACGGATTGGTAAGCGGTTTGGACAAAGCATTTCAAGTAAACGGACACGAATTAAATAATGCCGAAAAATCGGCAACCATCAACGTAGTTAAAGCAAAAGATTTGACACCTTTTTTTGCTGAACACATTACAAAATACATTTTCATCAATGAGAGTTTGGAAGAAAGTGAGTTTCAAAAAACATATCCAAATTTTCATACTCATTTTCAGAAATACAAAGCCGATTTAGAAAAACGCTACCAATACAACCGAAAAATAAATTATTGGGAATGGGTTTTCTTGCGAAATTTTAATTTGTTCAGCAAAGCCGACAAACGAATTTTTGTTCCTTGCAAAGAACGAATTTCCAACAAAGATTATTTCCGTTTTGCATTGGTTGAAGTCGGAGTTTATCCGACACAAGATGTTACTGCAATTTTCAGAAAAACAGAAACGAAAGAAAGTATTGAATACATTTTGGCATATCTCAATCAACCTATAATTTTTGATTGGCTGAAATGCAACGGCATTGTAAAAGGCAACATTGTTGAGTTTTCTGAAAAACCAATAGCCAGTATTCCCTTCAAAAAAATTGATTGGAACAAGAAAAATGAAGTTTCATTGCATAATTCTATTACCAATTTGACACAGCAGTTCTTGGCTACAAAAAATTATACCTTACTTAAAGAAATTAATACGTTGTTTACTAAACTTTTTGAAACAAGAAAAAATGAATGTTAATTATACTGAATTAACCAAGAGTATTAAAGGTTCTTCTGTCCCAAAACCACTGTCGGGAACATTGTCGGGGCACGCAGCAGGCGAGCCGTTTGACAAACACGTTTACAGCGAAATCAAAAAACAATTCCCGAAAAGTACATTTCGTCAATATGAATATTTGAATGATTTGTTTAGCAAAAATCCAGAAATAATTGGCTTTGAAGCAAGACAAGCGTTATTCAATTCACCAACAGTATTATTTTTGCTAAGTCGTGGAAAAGACGCAACTGACAAATGGAGTATTGAAAATCCGTTTGACGAAAAGCAGAACGACACCGCAGATATTTTGGTAGTAAAAAATGGTTTCTACGAAATCATTGACGTCAAGACAAGAAATGTTTCTAAATCTGCACAACCACCAAACATAATTTCGGCTTTCAAATTGGCACAAGTTTGTGCCAAAATGCATGACAATAAAGAGTTTGATAATTTTACGATTAACTACTTTGAAATTGATTGGTTGTTGGATAACGACAAGTTAGTTTGCAACGACACGCATTTTGCTTGTTTGTTCAAAGCACAGCCAAACGACCTTTACATAAATTGGGCGGCTGCAATGCAAATACAGTTTCACGTTCGGGACTTAGACCAAACATACAATGGAACTATGGAAAGTTGGGCAAAGTTGTATTTGAAACATTTCGTAACCCAAGCTAAAAAACGAGCAGACGATATGATTAAGAAATTCGTAAAACCATTTGAAAAATACATAGAATAAAATCGACACATAACATCAATGTCAGCGGTATAGCTCCCCTACTCACCCAAATTGCCCTCTCTCTCACAAAAATATAGTCCTTCTCTTGACGGGCTTTTATCTACTTATTCTACATTTTGAGCATTCTTATCGTTAATAGGAACTGAAAATGCGGAAAAATTGTGTGTATTTTAAAATTTTTCACCTTTAGGCAAAATCTCTCCCGATGAATCTCGAAAAGCAATTGTCCATGGGATTTATTTTTTTAACTCATGTCCTAAACCTCAGACTTTTCTACCGTTTTTCCTAATTTTAAACGGTATCGCTGTCCAATGTCTAAATGATATTCCCTTCCTGCCCATCCAAAAAAATGAGACAGGCTGAAAAACAACCTGCCTCGTTCACGCTGCTTTCCATATCAGGCAGCAAGATTAAAAATATCTTTTACATCTTCACAAATTTAGAAACAAAAGTTCCGTTGTTTTCAGAGATAATCCGGACAAGATAGGTTCCCGCAGGTTGCTCGTTTTCAATTCTGGCTTCATGATTGATTGCTCCATTGGTTACATTCACTTCCTGGCTATAAATTACCTTTCCGATAATATCTATAATTTCCACTCTTACTTTTTCATCCGAGAGTTCACTCATAGAAATTGTAAATTCTCCATTATTGGGGTTTGGATAAACCGAAATAGGTGATGCAATTACAGCATCGGTATCAAAAAACAATTCTTCTTCTTCGACTAATTCCGGATCCGGAGCTTGTACTCTGAGAGGAGTAGTTACACCGGTGCAGGTTCTTACCAAAAAATGCTGAGATTCAAAACCTCTGATATTATTACAGCCGATAGGGGTAACTGAAATATCATATTCAAAGCCAGTTCCCGGAGGGGTACCCGGATTGAGTCCGGTTCTGGTATAGGTAGTACCAGCGACTACTGCACTTGCGGCAATAGTATTGGAAACAGGGTTTTTGAAAACAATTCTATAGGCACTTGCACCCGGTGAAGCGTTCCAATTAGAGATAATGGTATTACAATTGGGTGAAGAGAAGGTGAAACCCGTAGGAGCAGCAGGACGTGGATCAGGGACAGCTATTGTACCCGCAACGGAAGGGGGAGAATACTGATTTCCACAACGTCCTTTGACAATTACTTCGTAAGTTGAACCAAAATTAGCAGCTGAAACGGTAAAGGTTTTGGAAGTACCTGTCACAGAATAGGAAACAGGAGCTCCCATTACTGGGCTGATTTTTTTAAAAGTAACAACATACGACGCATGCTGAGCACCCACTGACCAGTCGGCACTGATTACATTACAATCAAGGGTAACTACAGGAGTAGGTCCTGAAGGGATATTAACCGTAGTGGGGATTCTTGCACTTTTGCAATCCCATGAAATAGTAACCATCCCATTACCAAGCCATATTCCATTAAGAATGATTGCATTGCTAACTCCTCCAATATGGCTGCTTCCACCGCCGCCGCCACCGCCGCCGCCTTTATCATTACCTGAGCAACCGGCGGTTCCGGCAGACCCGCCGCCACCACCGCCGCCGCCTAAAAATCCACCGCCGCCGCCGCCGCCACCGGGGATACTACCGAATGAAAAACAGCAACAACTCTGTCCTGCACCACCTGTGCCACCTGTTCCGGTAGAAGCCGCAGCTCCTGAAGAACCCAGAAATCCAGAACAACCAACACCAGCAGGACCAGAAGCACCTTGTGTAGCACCAAAATTTCCGCCACGTCCCCCGCCGGCAGCACCACCAGATGTAGGAGAATTGCCTCCATCTACCCCAACACCACCTCCTCCGGAACCGCCGTTTCCACCTGTACCAGCCGGTCCCTGAGAGCCTTCACATCCACCACGAGCACCACCACCACCACCACCGGCAACGATTACCCGGTTAGCTTCAGATGTTCCTCCTACACGAATATCAGTAGCACCGCCGCCACCGCCAGCATTCTGGGAGCCGCCATTGGCTCCTCCATTAAAACCACCTGTTGGGGTAGCACCCTGTCCCCCAACGAAAATATTCAGCACGTCCCCCGGAGTAACGGCGAGTGTACCTTCAGAATATCCACCAAGTCCTCCTGCACCTCCGGATACCGGTCCTGAGTTGGAGTTTCCATTTGCTCCTGAACCACCCTGAGCACCCCAAACCTGAACAAATAACTCGGTTACTCCCTGAGGTACTGTAAAAGTCTGAATACCACCAGTAAAATTATAGGTTTGAATGCCTTCTTCAAATGCTTCTCCATAATAAGTGGTTGTAGAAGAGGGGGTTACCGCAAAGTTTGCCCCGCTGATAGAGGTACCCAAAGCAGTGCCTCCTGAAGGTTGAGTAAACCACCTCATTGATCCGATAGCAGTTGTACCGCTTAAATTAACTGTAACATTAGGGCAACTTATTGCTGCACTGGAAGTTACTGTAGGATTAGTTAAGACACATTGCCCTAACATAATAAAAGGAAAAAAGGATACCATTAACAGAATAATGATTCTGTAGTTTAATTTTCTTCTCATAATAGATAAAATAAAAAAAATAAGGTAATAAAAAAAATAAATAAAAAAAATGGTGGTATTAGGAATCCGCTCAACCATAATAACGATTAAGGAAACTCATAACATCAAACCTATCCAAAATGAAAAGGCTTGTGAATTGAAAACGATGCCAAAAAATTACCTTTAATTCCGCAAAATAAAATTTATTATTTCATTGAAATATGCTAAATAAAAGAGTAAATAAAAAAAGTTAGTTTCTTGAGAGCTATTCGTATTAGTTAAAGGTGAAAAATTACTTTAAAAATTGACAACAAGTAAAAAAATAATTATAATATTACTCGTTTTGATAAGGGAAAATACATTACGATTATGTTTTATACCACAAATTAATATACAATTATTTTAATATCCTAATCTTTTTTTATTTTTTTTTAACTGGTCAAATATGAGGTTATCCATTTCCCTGAACTTATTATGAAGAAGATTAAGACGGGAAATTGTGGTTTATTTTTTTTTGTTTAACTTTGCCCCAAAAGTGGATTTTTATTCATGGCTAAATCATCATACACTGATCAGGAGTTGCTTGTGCTTATTCAGACCAAAGGGGAAACTCAATGGCTTGGGACTTTATTTACCCGTTATCATCATTTAGTGTATGGGGTTTGTAATAAATACCTTCAAAATGCTGAAGAATCCAGGGATGCCGTTATGGAAATTTTTGAGAAGTTGCATCTTGATATTACAAAGCATGAAATCCAGCATTTCAAAAGCTGGCTCTATCGGGTTGCTCAGAATCATTGTCTGATGAAACTAAGGAAAGCACAGATAAAAT
>JAIBAH010000066.1 GCA_019695295.1 Bacteroidia bacterium
TTCAGTCTTTTCTCTCATAGTCACCGTTTCCGGTTTCAGTCCATCCTCGGCAACTTCGCCAGGCTCCGGCTTTTCCTCAGTAGGTACCTGCAGCATATCTGAGAGCTGTACTGGCTCATTATTAAGATACTTGCCGATTTCCGCATAAATATCATTATTGTTTTCAGAATTATTATTCACACTTTCATTAGCAACATTATAATTAACAATGTCCTCTTTATCAATTATTTCATTATTATTAACAGAATTATTATTTGCTGCGAAAGTATTTTTCATTTCGAGCATTTCTGTACGTAATTGTACCAATTCCGCTTCCTGTTTCTCTCTTTCCTCCTGCAATACTCTGAGTTTCTCTGCCCGTTCCTTTTCCTGCTTTTCTCTCAGTATTTGCTGTCGTTTGCTATCTGTTTTCACCGGTCTTCCTCTACCCATTATTGGATATATTTATTAAATGTTTGAGCGAATACTTCGAGTTGTTCTTTATCTGCAGATATTTTCTGAATCATTCCGGGCATGGACTGTATTAGGGACACAATATTTACACTTTCTTTCGTCGCCACGGCATTCACAATAGGGGCAATAAAATTCACAATCACAGATAAATCCTTTTTGTAAATTTCGTTTTCTGCTTCGGCTGTTTTTAGCCGTTCAAATAATTGTTTCAATAATTCTTCGGTCATAATTAATGTATATTTTTACACAAAATTATGTGGAGAATAAATCAATTTAACTCATTGATTCAAAGTTATATAATAAATGTTTGTGAATGATATAAAATGATAATTAGAAAATCGTTAAAGCCTCATAAAAAGGGATGCCAAAAGTTACTGCGTATTGCTTCACCGTGATGGGGGTTCCCGGGTTAAGTCCGTGTTTCTCCCTTACTTTTCTGATATGCCTGGAGGCGGTTGCAGCCGTTTTTCCCGTGGCTTTCATAATATCTTTATTATATATAATTTTGTTTTTTACTTTTTCCATAATCAACAATTATTACCGAAGCACAATTATACGATATTTTTATATAAAAAACAAAACCAAAACGTAACCTATTTGTAACTGAATTTAATTAATACAATGCCAATAAATTGATTTTCAAATAATTAACATTAATTGTTATTAATATTGATTTAATATCAGACGTATTTTTCCCGGAAAGAAAAACAGGGCTTATTATTCTTTTCCCTGATTATTCAATAAAAAAACACCCCCGAATGAGGGTGTAAATTTATCTTATCCTTACTATAAACCTATGGCTGACTGACAACGTAACTAAAACACAAGTCCGGCTTTCCACAAAAATTACCACAGAATCAAATCTATTTATTTTACTGTAATTTCTTTTTTGCCTCCCTGTATATCCGACTCACTTTTTCATTTTTTTCCTGCTCATGAGACTGCATAAAAAAGGCTTTTACAATGGGAAGGCTAAAGAATTTATCACCCATCATAATATCCAGTGCTACAGCACGAATGTCTGCGTCCTCCTCATTTTCTGCTATTTTAATCAGCCCTTCCATAACACTTTTTACCCCCGGATCATTCGCAGGAACATCATCGAGTCTGATTCTGAGTGAAGTGTTAAGAATATAAAATTTCTCATTCCCTTCCTCTAATCCCTGAATGATTTCCATGACTTTTTTGGCATTGATTTCACTGAGGTTTTCCAGCAGAACTCCTATTCCTGTAAACAAAAAGGAAGAATTATCTTTTTTAGGATCAAGTTTCAGTACAAAAGCTTCTGCAAGGGGTTTGTTCCAGACATTGGCGACGGCAAGCCCATTCCCCAAAACGCTGTAACTCCTGTCATTTAAAGCCCTGTGAATCAGAGAGTCCACTTTCGTTCTCCATTCAGGGGAAGACTGCAGTTTATTATAAATAGCCTTTTCTTTAAAAATAGAGGTAGCCAGCGAACGGACCAAAGCGTCAGAATCTTTTGTCATTTCAAAGGCACGGCCCAACAGAACATCCTTTTGTTTTGATTTTCCATAATCAAGGGTGGCGAGCGCATTCAGCCGAAGCGGCGCGTAAGGGTCACGGGTAGCTTCCAGTAAAGTTTTTTCTGACTCAGGACTATATTCAGAGGATAGATAATCTATCGCTTCGGAACGGCTCCGGAAGCCTCCGCCGTATAAATACTGATTTCTCATTTTTGAAGATGTAAATCCATCAAGGCGTTTCATTTCACCCAACAAAACGCCATCACTGTCCAGTATTACGTTTGCAGCTTTTCCGGAGAATGATAAAGTAAACGTTGTATCCTGAGTGAGCATTTCTACCGGATAATAAACACTTTTCCCGGCTTCGTCTGTAACCTGAATCCTGAATTTCAGCCTGAAAAGCGGGTTCTCAGTGAGGGATTGAACTTGTCTTGCTGTAACGGCAACTTTTTTGTCTATCTGATTGTAATCATACTCTACTTCGGGATGACCGGGAGAAAGAAACCACTGATTAAAGAACCAGTTCAGGTCCTCGCCTGTCGTTTCTTCAAAAACAATTCTGAGCTGATGAATTTCCGCATTTTTCATCGCATACTGATTGAGATAACGGTTGAGGGATACAAAAAAAGCGGAATCTCCTACATAATTTCTCAGCGTATGCAATACACAGGCTCCTTTCTGATAGCTGTGCGCGTCAAACATATCATCTTCATTATTATAGTGAAAACGGATAATCGGCACTTTTTTCCAGTTCGCTTCCATCATGTAAGCCATCATGTCATCATATAAATGAGCATCCGCTTTGTCTTTTCCATACTTATGCTCATCCCAAAGGTATTCGGAATAAGAGGCGAAACTTTCATTGAGGGCTAAATTGGCGTAACTCTCGCAGGTTACATAATCTCCGAACCAGTGATGAAACAGCTCGTGAGCGATGATATCTTCGTGGTCTCCGTCGAGCAATTCCCTGTCATCCATATTCATTTCATCAAAGAAAATGGTACAGGTTGTATTTTCCATGGCTCCGCTCACAAATTCCCTTACCACTACCTGAGCATACTTTTCCCAGGGATAATCCACTCCCAGACGGGTAGAGAAAAACTCCAGCATTTCCGGTGTATTTCCAAAAATGGCTTTTGCATAAGGAGCGTATTTTTTTTCAAGATAATAGTTCACTTCTTTTCCCCTCCAGGTATCTTTATATTCTCCGAACTCCCCTACAGCAAGGGCAAATAAATAAGGAGAATGCGGTTTTTCCATTTTCCAGTAGTCGGTACGGGTACCGTCGGGGTGTACTTCAGACTTGATTTTGGCACCGTTGGAAATTGTAACAAATTTATTATCAACAGTAATTTCAATTTCTTCGGTAGTTTTTTCACTGGGGTGATCAAACGTAGGAAACCAGCACGAGTTCCAGCTTGTTTCGCCCTGAGTCCAGATTTGCTGAGGCACATTTTTCTGACTTCCATCATGATTTATAAAAAATAACCCCCTGTCTGAAGTAACGGCAAATCCTCCGCCTTCCGGTTTTTCGTAAGGTTTGGCAGTATAATCAATATAAATCTGATATTCTTCGCTTGCGCTATAGGTTTTATCGAGTGTAATCTTTAATAATTTATTATCATACTCGTATTTCAGTTTCTGACGGGTTCCGTCGGGTTTTATGAGTTCCAGTGCATGAATATCGAAAGTCTGAGCGTCCAGTTCAAGAAAGGATACCGGATAAAAATACGGCTTAACCGTAAGCCAGGCTTTCCCCTGAACTCTTCGGTTTTTCCAGTCAAAAGAAATTGCCAGCTTAGTATGAAGGATATCATTGGTACGGGTTCTTACCGGCCTGTAAGGCAATCCATTGGGATGAATATTACTTTCAGCGCCCTCCTGATTTGCTTCAAATTCCTTTACCCCTTCTTCTTTTTCTACACTCTGCAACTCTTTTTCCATTGTTTTTTCCAGTTTCCGGGCTTGCCTTGCCTGAAGATAGGCTTCGCAGGAAGTAAGGTTGATTAGCCAGAGGGCTGAAATGATAATAATCCACAGTTTTCGCATACGAAAATATTAAAAATAGTTTTAAATTAGAGTTAGTTATTATTTCCCGCAGGATAGAACGAAAAACCAGCAGAAAAATTAAATATATATCAGGAACGCAGCCTGGTTTTACGGTTTTTGAAGAAATTTTCCAGTGTATTAAAATAATCTATATGAGTATTGACGGCCAGATAATCCATTTTGAGTTTATTGGAAAGAGTGGTCAGGTTTTTATCAATCATTTCAAACTGAGTACGTAATTCTTTGCTGTAGGCGGAGTCTCCGGCATTAATCCAAACGAGCCTTCCGGATTCCATATCCATTACGGGAATCGTCCCGGCACCTTCCTGAAGCACTTCATTGGGGTGAAATAACCGGATGAGGATAATTTCGTGTTTACGGGCAAGATGTTTGAGGGGGATTTCATAATCTTTGTCGAGAAAATCGGAAATAATCAAAACGATACTTTTTCTTTTCTGGGTTTTGCGGATGAAATCAAGGGCAAAAGCAATATTGGTATTTTTATGAAGGGCCTTATGGGTAAGCAGACTTTTAATGATTGCCAAAACATGTTTGCGGCCTTTCTGGGGCGGAAAGTATTGCTCAATCCTGTCTGTAAATGTAGCCATTCCGATTTTGTCGTTATTCTTGAGCGCTGAAAAAGCAAGAATAGAAGCAATTTCAGTACCAATTAACAATTTATTTTCTTTTTCAGTACCAAAATCCTCTGACCCGCTGATATCAAACAACAGAAAAAGCGTTCTTTCTCTTTCTTCCCGGAACTGCTTGATGAATACTTCCCCCGTTCGTGCTGTTACATTCCAGTCTATAAAACGGATTTCGTCTCCGTACTGATAATGCCTTACCTCATCAAATTCAAGCCCCTGTCCTTTAAAAACGGCATGATATTCCCCTGCAAAAATATCATTTACCATTCGGCGGATTTTGATTTCCAGTCTTCTGACCTTTCGTAAAACTTCTTTCATTCACCTGATATTTTAAAATAAATACCCTGACTTTCCGTATTTATTCGCAATTAAGTTGTAAATTTACAGCAATTTTTCAGTAAGTAAAGCAAAATGAAAAAATATTACATATTATTATTTTCTGTAACCCTCGTTGCAGCTTTTTTTATCATTCAGTGTAAGACCTCTCAGTACGGTGCACTCGGGGAGCCTGCGGTTCCGGTTAAGTGGGAAAAACTGGATGTTGCAGTAGAAAATGCCCGTAAAGATGGTAAATTTTTGTTTTTGGATGTATATACAGACTGGTGCGGATGGTGTAAAAAAATGGATAAATCCACTTACAGGGATACGGCATTAATCCGGATTCTCAACTCGCAGTTTCATCCGGTAAAACTGGACGCCGAGCAGGAATCCATTATGGCAGGCGGAAAGAAATACCTCAGTAATGGTCAGCAGTTTAACGAACTTGCCGTATCCGTCATGAATGGTCAGATGGCTTTTCCTACTACCATAATCCTCAAGCCGGATATGAGCGGAGTATATAAACAGGCCGGATTTATCGATGGCATTACAATGCGCGCAATTTCTTCCTTCTTCGGACAGAAACTCTATGAAAAAAATGTGGATTTCAATACTTATGTAAAAAACTACAAATAATATACTTATAATATTCATTCAACGAACGGAAAATCAATATGCTAAACCTGAAACTTACGACGGATGCCTGGTGGGTGAAAATGGTAGTGGAGGGAAATATATCCGAAATTCTTACAGACCACGCCTATTGCGAGCAAAAAGCGGCTTCAACCGCAATATCGCTGATTGTTTTGTATCCCCAACATGTGGAACTTGTAGAAAAAATGGCCGATTTAGCCAAAGAGGAAATGAGTCACTTTCAGATGGTTCATGATATCATCCGGAAAAGAGGATTCAAACTCGGCAAAGAACGAAAAGATGATTATGTACTGGAACTCATGGCTTACCTGAAACGTCAGGGAAAATCCAAAGCCGAAGTACTGGCCGATAAACTCCTTTTGTGTGCCATGATTGAGGCAAGAAGCTGCGAAAGATTTAAAGTTTTATCCGAGAATATCAACGACGAAGAACTGGCTGCTTTTTATTATAATCTGATGAAGTCAGAAGCACGACATTATACAATGTTTATAAAGCTCGCCAAAAAACTTTGTCCCGAAGTAAAAGTGGATGAAAAATGGGCAGAACTTGTAGATTTTGAAGCCGGAGTCATCGCTAAAAGGGGGCTCAGAGAAACAGTTCACGGATAAAAAATATTTTTTTTCATAAAAAGTAGAACAAAATTATATTTTTTTTATTAATTTTGGCAAAAATTAGAATCCTCTGTCACTATTGTATTCTGATTTTTCACAAATTTCTTTTACATTTTAATAAAACTTAATATCAGTAAATTTAACAAACCCAAAAAGGTAACTACTTTGAAGTATAAGATTAATGATGAAATCACAGCACAAGAGGTGCGTGTGGTTCAAATGCAAGATGAATCCCTGAACAGGGTTTATAGTATTAGAGAGGCATTTGATTTAGCATTGTCATTAGAAAAAGATTTAGTAGAAATCGTTCCGCAAGCTAAGCCTCCGGTATGTAGAATCATTGAGATTTCCAAGTTGATGTATGAGGAGAAGAAAAAAGACAGAGAACGGAAACAACAACAAAAACAGGCAGAAATGAAAGAAATTCGTTTCGGACCTCAGACAGACGACCACGATTTTGCTTTTAAAACCAAACATGCACTGGAATTTCTTGAAAAAGGACACAAAGTAAGAGCGTTTGTAATGTTTAGAGGTAGAAGTATCGTGTACAAAGATCAGGGATTTAATTTGCTGGAAAGATTTATCAAAGAACTGGATGAGGTGGGTAAAGTAGAGACTGAACCCAGAATGGAGGGAAGAAAAGCAACGGTTATCCTTGTTCCCAAAAACACAAAAATCAAATAATATACTTTCATATATATATATTCTGAACGCCCACAATACAAGGGGGCGTTTTTTATTTATCCCCTACCCTGACTATAAAATTTCTCTGATATTTCAGAACTTTTTACAGGGATTTCCGTTTTCATTCTGACCGTTACAATCCATTCGGTTATGTTTAAATCATGAATGAAATCCCATCTTCAAAGTTTCAGAGAACCTCCCGTTTTGTAAAAACCGGGTTTCAGATCGGGGGAAACTATCTGAAACATTATGCTCAAAAATTAGTAAACCCTGAAATAGAAAAAGAAGAACTGGATAAGGCCAATGCTTCTGATATTTATGACGCACTGAGTGAACTCAAAGGGAGCGCCCTTAAAGTGGCTCAGATGCTGAGTATGGATCAGGGAATTCTGCCTTCCTCTTATTCCACCAAATTCGCTGAGTCTCAGTATAAAGCGCCTGCCTTGTCAGGGCCTCTCGTGGTCAAAACCTTTACCGCTCATTTTGGCAAATCCCCGTTTGAACTGTTTGAGACCTTTGATATCAAGGCAGTACACGCTGCTTCTATCGGACAGGTGCACAAGGCTACGCTCAAAGACCGTACCCTCGCCGTTAAAATACAGTATCCCGGAGTGGCAGACAGCGTAACTTCTGACCTGAACTTCGTAAAACCGGTTGCAAGAAGGCTTTTTGGGTGGAAAGAGGCGGAACTATCCGTTTATTTTGAAGAAGTGAAAGATAGACTCATCGAAGAAACCCGCTACGACCTGGAAATGCAAAGAGGCACAGAAATCGCCACTGCGTGTAAACATATAGAAAATCTTCACTTCCCGGTTTATTACCCGAAATACTCCACTAACCGGATTCTGACGATGGACTGGATGGAAGGAATGCATCTGAATGAGTTTTTGCAAACCAACCCTTCTCAGGAAACCCGGAATAAAGCGGCTCAGGCAATCTGGAATTTCTATAATTATCAGCTGCATGTACTGAATACGATGCATGCCGATGCTCATCCCGGAAATTTCCTCTTTAAGCCGGACGGCTCTGTAGTAGTGCTGGATTTTGGGTGTATCAAACAATTCCCCAAAGAGTTTTATGCTTCCTATTCCAAAATTATGATACCCGGAATCATGGAAAATCCGGAGCTATTCCGGACTGTTTGTCTGGAAATGGGCGCCTTAAGGGGAGATGAAACACCGGATGAGGAAATTTTCTTTATTCAGATTTTTAAAGAATCCGTGGAGTTGCTGCTCCGCCCTTTTTATAATGGAAAATACGATTTCTCGAATAAATCCTATTTTGATGAGCTGTATGCCTATGGAGACAAACTGGCAGAAAAAAGAAATCAGCTCAGCGAAAAACCCCGGGGTTCACAGCACGGAATCTATCTGAACAGAACCTATTTCGGGATATACAATATTATGCATTATCTCTCGGCTCAAATAGAAACCACTCATTTTATGACTCCTTCAAGTCCGGCTATGGTTTAGAGGATGGCTCAGCGTAGAGCACTTCGTGGTAAATTTCTGTGAGCAGTGCCTGATTCAGGGTATGTTTTCCTGTAAAATTTCTTTTTTTTAATCCCGGAAAATGAGAAAGCAGTTTTAAGTACTGATTTTCTTCCAGTTCCGGGGGGATAAATTCATCTTCGGTACCACAAACGTGATAGAGGGAGCAATCTTGTAGCTTTTGCATAAAACCGGCAGAATATTCCGAAGGTACTTCTCCAGCCCATAATACAAACGAAGCCGGCTGAACTGAGCCATTCAATATCCACCTCCAGGCAGTAGCAACTCCCTGCGAGAACCCCAGAACGTGAATACGGGTCTGAGGGTTATGTTGATGGATATGCTCCACCACGAGGTCCAGATATTCCTGCTGATCCTGAATTTCAGACAAGCGGTCTTCTTTGGTCATCCAGGAAGCCCCTACGTTACCATAAAATCCTTCTTTATAAAAACGGGATAATCCTTCGGGAGCATAAACACTCATCTTCGGGTAAATCTCCGGCAAATGCTCAAAGTGTTTTATAAAGTACTCAGCAAGAAATCCGTATCCATGTAAAACTATCAGTGCTTCCGGTGTATTTTCATTTCCGCACTGGAAAATCCGTGCAGTCCGGGGTACTCTAAGGGAAAATTTTTCTGATTTCATTTTCTGTAAATTTCAGATCACCTGCCAGTAATTTATACATATCCATATGTGTATCATATACTTTATCTCCTTTTTGGGGGCGGACAAATACATTACTTTGTTTTCGGTTAATAAATCTGGCATTTACATTATCAGACAACTGAAGGGTGAGAATATCCAGAATTTCCTTTTTGAGTTTGGGGTCATAAATCGGGAAAGCTGCTTCAATACGCTTATCAAGGTTGCGGCGCATCCAGTCTGCGGAAGAGAGATACACTTTCTCCGCTCCGGCATGATAATAGTAAAAAACCCGGGAGTGTTCGAGATATCTTCCAATTATGCTTCGGATTTTTATATTTTTACTCTGATTCATGACATCCGGAATCAGGCAGCAGATTCCCCTTACAATAAGGTCTATTTTGACTCCTGCGTTAGAGGCTTCATACAGTTTTTCAATCATACCAAAGTCATCCAGGCTGTTGGTTTTGGCAATGATATGTGCCTTTCTTCCGGCTTTTGCCTCTTCAATCTCAAAGTCTATCCAATCATAGGTTCTGCTTCTGAGGTAGTTGGGTGCAACCATTAAATGAGAAAAAGCAGGAATTGCATGATCATCCTGAAGAACATGGAGTTTTTGTTCCAGTGTAAAAAAGATATAAAAAGCCTCCTCCGTTAATCTCGGGTCGCTGGTAAGCAAGGCTGTATCACAGTAAAGGTTAGCCGTTTTTTCATTGAGATTCCCCGTTGAAAAGTAAGCATACCGTTTAATTTTATCTCCTTCGTTACGGGTAATCAGGCAGAGCTTACAGTGTACCTTGATGGCCGGAATACTATAAAGCACCTTTATTCCGGCTTTTTCCATTTTATCAGCCCATAACAGATTATCGGCTTCGTTAAACCGGGCTTTTACTTCTATAAAAACGGTTACTTTCTTTTTATTTTTTGCCGCTTTAATCAGCGCCTGAATAATTCTGGACTCGGAAGCCACGCGATACAAGGTAATCTGTATTTCAGAAACATGTTTATCTTCTGAAGCATCCTCCAGCCAATTGATGACATAGTCGAAAGACTGATAGGGAAAATGCAGCATGATGTCTTTTTCAGCGATGACCTTCCGGATATTTTTTCCTTCCATCTGAGGGTGTTTCAGTGGGGCTATGGGAACAAAGGAAAGGATTTTATTGTCAGGATTGGGAAAGGTAATAAAATCATTCAGTGAATGATATCTTCCGCCGGGAATAAGGTCAAGGTCTGTAAGTTTATATTGTTTTTTAAAAAAAATCAGCATATCCTGAGGCATTCTGACGTCATACAAAAACCGGATAGGAATTCCTTTTTTTCTTTTTTCCAGCCCCTCCTTGATTTTTGCCACTAAATCACCGGAGAACTCATCATCTATATGTAATTCTGCATCCCTCGACATTTTGATAGAATAACAGCCTAATACCTCAAACGCAGGAAAAATAAATTTCAATCCAACCCGGAGTACGTCTCCCCTAAACATGACAATCTCTTTATCTCCATCTTTAAAAGAAAAAAAACGGGGTACGTTTTCCCGTGAAATACTAATAACGGCATAGATATCTTCCTGGTCATGTTCTATATGGGATGACCGCATTCTCAGGGCATAATAAAGTTTGCTGTCTCTCAGTTCAGGTACATTATTCTTCTCAAAAAACTGATAATCTACCCATGGTTTTACCTTTTTATTAAAATACTCTTCTACTTTTTTGGTTTGTTTGGCATTCAGCTCTTCGTTTCTGGAAAGATAAACCCCTACTTTTTTTAGTTCAGGGATAATATCATTTCTGAAAATCTCCCCAAACAAAAGCTGCTGATGGGTAACTTCTTCATGAATAATATTGAGAATCTTACGGGGGTTAAAAAAAAGTTCACTTTTGGTAGTTTTTTCCAGTGCTTCCAGACTTCTGAGCGAAGCGACTCTTACCCTGAAAAACTCATCCATATTGCTGGAATAAATGGAAAGGAACTTAATTCTTTCCATCAGGGGGTTGTTGCTTTCTTCTGCTTCCTGAAGTACCCTGTGGTTAAAGGACAGCCAGCTTAATTCACTGTTAAAAAAATGATTGTGATACAATTTCATATATTCAGGTTTACACTATACAACTTGAAGTCTCAAAACTTCCGTGATTAAACAAGATTTATACGGTTTAAGTTAATGCGTAGTTTTAAATAGAAGCCTTTTTATCGGCAGTTAATGTAGAAGGCAGCAGGAGATTCAGCGATTTTTCATGAATAGCTGCGTCAATACTTTTGCCTTCTTCAATGTATTCTCCATCAATCTGAGCCGCTCCTTCATTTTTCCGTACTATCCGGAGCTTTTTGCAGGGATAAATGGACACATAAGCGGAGTGGACAATATTCCCATTATAAAGCTTTAAAATCTCCTGAAAAACGCGGGTAATCGGAATTTTTTTCATGATGATAAGCTCAAGCTTCCCGTCAGTCAGGCTTGCTTCCGGCGAAATCCGCGCGTCATACCCCCACTGAGTCCCGTTCATAATGCTTACGCTCCATATATTATCTGATTTTACCAGCATATCGTCCGCATAAATCTCAATATCCTGCACCGGATAAGTAAAAAACACTTTGGTTGCATAATAAATATACGACCAGATTCCCCTGATTTTTGAATGCCTGAACAGAGAAACCACTTCCGTATCAGCCCCTACACCTGCTACATTAATGAATTTATGACTACCGAAAACCCCGGTATCTGCCTTTATTACCTGAGGGTTCAGACTTTGTTTCACAGCAAGCCTAAGATTGGTCGAAAATCCAATCGTTCTTGCAAACCCATTCCCTGAACCCATCGGAATAACCCCAAAGTTAAGGGGAGTATCAATTATTTTTATCCCAATACTGTTAGCTGTTCCGTCTCCACCAACCGCAAATATATTCTGAATATTTTCGGCAGGTGCATCCTGAATCCATTGACCGAGCTTTTCAAATTCAATTTTTCTGATTTCTACCGGTTTGCCTGCATTCATGTACGTTCTGTAAATCAGTTTCTCAATAGTATGAAAACCGATTTTTCTGATTTTAGCGGAATGAGGATTAATAAGAAACAGAGTGGACATGGATGATACTTGGATTTATGCTGCAAAAGTAAGGGATTAATTTTAATCTGACCAAAATAAAAGTACGCTGTTTTTGAAGAAACGCCCGGGTAACCGCTTTCCTTTAGCAGTCAGACATCCAGATAGGGAATAAAAAAAAATCGCCCGGAGACCGGGCGATTTTTTATAAGAAGAACTATCAATTATTTTTTAATTACTTCTTTAGCTTTGTCAGCAGCTTTGTCAACCGCTTTTTCAGCTCCAGCTTTAACGTCTTTTACTACTTCTTTTGCTTTATCACCAGCTTTATCAGCAGCAGCTTTCACTTCTTTGATCAAACCTTTAGCAACAGAGTCAGCATGAGCAGCATCGGAAGTTTCAGCAGCTTTTTTAGCTTCAGCTTCTTTAGCAGCATTGATTGAATCATCTTTTGCTTTTTGAGTTGCTGTTGCGATTGAATCTTGTCTTTGTTTTTCTTTTTCTTGCTCTTCAGCTGAAGGACCACAAGCGATGAAAGACATAGAAGCTACGATTAATAATGTTGCAAATACCTTTTTCATAAAATTTTAATAAATGTTAATAAGTTTTTCTGAATTTGTTAGAATTACGCTGCAAATTTCTAATAAGTTTCCCAATTATCCAAATATTTTTAAAAAAATATTAGAAAATTATTAGAATTTGATTAGAAACCTACATACTCATGTAGCTATTTGATAATATTTTTCTAATTATTGAAAATAAATTGCAAACTTTACACCCTGAAAAATATATAAAATCATGAATCAGGCAAAATTGCAGCAAATATTTAAACAGGTTACTAACCCGTTATCTTTTAATTTTTTTATGTGGAAAGAACTACCGGCAGCATTTTGGTCGGGGGTAAGGGTTGTTTCTGCGGATTTCGAAAAAGTAGTGGTAAAAGTTCCGTATAAGCGTTTTTCCAAAAATCCGTTTGGTTCCACCTATTTTGCCTGCCTTGCAATGGCAGCCGAGATGTCAACGGGAATCCCTGCGCTTGCAGGCATACAGGCGGCAGGTGAGGGGGTTTCGATGCTTGTAGTAAAATTAGAGGGCGGGTTTCTGAAAAAGGCAGTGGATGTAACGACTTTTAGCTGCAAGCAGGTTCAGGGTATCTTTGATGCGATTGATCAAACGATTGAGACCGGAGAAGGGGTGGAATTCAGGGCGGAAAGCACCGGATTCAATGAAGCGGGAGAAGTCGTGGCTGTTTTTTATATAACCTGGTCTTTTAAAAGGAAGCGGAAATAAGGGTTCTTTTGAGTTAAGCGCCGGTAGAATATCATTTTTTGGGAAGACACAACGATTATTTTTCTTTCAGGAAATAATTTTAAGAAATATTTTTTAAATTTACACAGGAAATCATTCATTTAAAATTTTAAACATGAAATCGCCCAAAATGAAAAAGTTAATTAATTTCCTTTTTTTATTTATTTTCTCCGCGCTGATACAACTGGTTTCAGCTCAGGAAATATGCAATAATTCCATAGATGATGATGGTGATGGTCTGATTGATTTAAATGATAGTATCTCCTGTCAGTGTAATACTCCTTTTCCGAATATTGTACCTAACCCTTCTTTTGAGCAGATGAACTGCTGCCCTTCCTCTTATTCTCAGATGAGCTGTGTACAAAACTGGATGCAGGCTTCGCTTCCTACCTCTGATTATATGAATACCTGCGGATGGGGAAGTATGGCACCGGCAGGGCATGTCCCTCCTCCCCTGCCCCTTCCTTCAGGAAACGGCTTTGTAGGCTTTATCAATGGATTTAATTCCAATATGGGAATCCCCATCAGCAACTATAAAGAATATGTGGGAACAGCCCTGAATAGCCCGATTCTGAGCGGAACAAATTATACCCTGAGCTGCTACATCGGATTCGGGCCATGGACACCCGGTATTAACTACCTCCCCAATTCTCCCTGTATTATTACAGTATATGGAAACCCAGGATACAACCTTCCTATTTTAAGTTCAAATTGCCCTACAATGTCTGCTTCTCCCGGTTGGATTATTCTGGGTAGCGATACAGTCAGTGGAGTAAATGCCTGGGTTCAGGCTAATATTAATATCAATGCGCCTGTCAATATCAACACAATTGTAATCGGACCTCCCTGCCCAATGACTGCGGTCAACAGTTATTATTATATGGATGACATTGTACTATCACAATCTTTGGGAGTAGAAATTACGGGAGGGACTAATTTTTGTTCAGTGCCACCTGTACTTACTGCAGTACCGGCTTCTCAGGCAAATTACCTTTATCAATGGTACTCCAACGGAGTTGCGATTCCCGGAGCTACCACCGCTACTTTTGCTGTTCCCAATGGTTTGCCCACCAATTATCAGGTAAGAATTGAAGATGTTGTAACGGGAGCATGTGCAATCAGTAATCCTTTTTTTTATGTAAACGGAGGGTTTCAGGTATCGGTATCGGGAGACAGCCTGATTTGTGCCGGAGATAGTACCGTCTTATCGGTACCTCCGGGTTATGAATCTTATTTCTGGTCAACCGGTGATACCTCTTCTTCCATTACCGTTTCTCAGACGGGAACTTACACTGTAATTACGAATGGATTGTACTGTAGTGATACGGCTTCATTTACAGTATCAGTACAGGGCTTACCTCAGGCCGCACTAATCAATCAGACTGTAGATTGCGATTCTCTGACTTATACACTTACCTTTTCGGGAAATCAACCCGGATTAACTTATAGTCTGGACTCATCCCCCTCTCAAAATAACGCTGTTTTTTCGGGAGTTCAATCAGGCACACACACGCTAACGGTAACTAACCCTTCCTCGGGATGTATATCCACAGATACTTTTACATTAACGCCCTTGTCCCCGTTTAGCGTTTTTATCACAGGAGATACGTTTTTTTGCGGAGGAAATTCCTTATTGCTGAAAGAGAACTCCGGACTAACTTCCTATTTATGGTCAAATGGCAGCCTTAATGATAGTATCTGGATTAATCAGTCTGGCTTATACTGGGTTGAAGGTACGGATGGAAATGGATGTAAAAAAAGAGACTCTGTTATCATTTCCAATTTTCCCCAGCCGGATATTCTCCTTGATTCTGTACAAAAAGGCTGCTCCGCCGGAAACAGTGCTATCTGGGTAAGTACATCCGGTGGTACACCTGCGTATGAATATTCTCTGATGAATCAGGGTTTTCAGGCATACGGACTTTTTGATTCCCTTGCTGACGGAAATTATATTATTCTTGTAAAAGATGAAAATAATTGCAGGGATAGCCTGGCTTTCAGTATTACTGCATATCCGCTACTACCGCTGACAATATCCGGAGATACTGCAATTTGTGCCGGAACTCAGCCCACATTGACTGCAAGCCCGGGATTTATGGCCTACAGTTGGTCCAACGGCAGTATTACTTCTCAAATCAGCCCTGTAAGTGAAGGAAATTACAGTGTCATTGTAACAGACTCCAATGGCTGCGTGCAGCAGGAGGATGTACTCTTTCGCTTTTTCCCTGAAACCGAATTATCCTTTACGCTTTCCGGAAATCCATGTCAAACCGGGCTGGGAGATATTACCCTTAATGTATCCAATAATGGAAATGCCCCCTATACCTATAGTCTGGACGCTTCTGCTTTTTCTTCACAGGTAAATTTCACCGGATTATCCTCCGGATTCCACACTGCAATAGTACAGGATGTCAATCTTTGTCGGGACTCCCTGAGTATTTATATCCCCTCGATACTAACTATCTCTACGGGATTATTAAACCCGGAAAGTTGTTTTCAGAAAAGGGATGGAAGTGCAGAAGTAACGACTCTTTCTGGTAATCCTCCCTATCAGTATCTATGGCAGGGAACAGGTCAGAGCACAGCAGCAGTGCAGAATCTCCCTGCGGGAACCTATACAGTAACCGTTACAGATTCGCAAGGCTGTTCAACTGCAGGGCTTGTAGAAATCCCCCGTATTCCTTCAATTATTTTAGAAGTTACAGCATTTGCAAATTCTTTTTGTAGTTTGGATAATGGGTATATTGCCTGCTCAGTAAACGGAGGAACCCCTCCATTCCAATATTCATGGAATACTCAGCCCCCTCAACTCACCCTGAATGCTCAGCAACTCTATCCCGGAAATTATACTCTTACTGTTGCAGATGCCAACGGGTGTATAAGAACGCTTACTCAGCCCCTTGCAGAGATTCCGGCTCCCACTGCCCTTTTTGAGATTGCCAATCATGAAAATCCTATGGAAATCTACCTTTCCAATCCGGAAGTACATTTACTCAATCTTTCAGAAGGTGCCTCTTTTTATTCCTGGGCTTTTGGAGACGGGACTTTTTCCTCCCTGACTCATCCTGAATATACCTATGCCGATACAGGATTTTATACTATCATACTGACGGCGTTTGATGGTTCCTCTGCTTGCCCTGATACTTATTCTGTACAGATTCATATTCTGCCGGACGGGGATATTTTTATTCCTACAGTGTTTAGCCCGAACGGGGACGGACATAATGATGAGTTCCTTATCGGTAGTCAGGGAGTTACTGCTTTTGAGCTGCGGATATATGACCGCTGGGGAAAGGAAATAGCAGGATGGACCCGGCCGGATTTCCGGTGGGATGGTACAAAGAACGGAATTGCAGTACCGGAAGGGGTTTATACTTACCGGCTAACAGTGTCATTTAACCATAAAGCTTCCTTCGAAAGGGGCGGGACTGTTACATTGATCCGGTAATGGAGGGAGAAGCACGAAACGAGTAATCCTGAACCCGCTATTTCGGACGTGTCCAGGATTATCAACTTATTATTCTCTTGTCGTTTTCTGCTAAAAAATCACCTCCCCTTAGGAATCAATTCCACTATCGGGATGGTCATTTCATCTATGCTGATGCCACCGTGCTGAAAGGTATCCTTGTAATAACTTACGTAATAATTGTAATTATTGGGATAGGCAAAGAAATAATCTTCCGTAGTAAAAACGTAGGTAGAACTTACGTGAGACTTAGGCAGCATTGCGTCTTCAGGCTTTTTGATGGTAAACACTGCTTTGGAGTCTTCATCATAACTGAGGCTTTTTCCCTGCTTGTAGCGAAGGTTCGTGGTGGTATTCCGGTCACCGATGATTTTAAAAGGCCTTTTTACCCGGATTGTACCGTGGTCAGTGGAGAGTATCACCTTTACGTTCTTCTCTGAAAGTTTTTTCAATACTGAAAGAAAAGGAGAGAACTCCAGCCAGGAGCGGGATAACGAACGATAAGCGGCTTCGTTTGGTGCCAACTCCCTGACAATATTGGATTCTGTGCGGGAGTGGGAAAGCAAATCTATAAAATTATAGACAATTACATTGAGGTTATTCCTTAGCAGATTGTTCAGATTATCCACAATACTTTTCCCCTCCTCATTGGTAATTACCTTGTGATAGGAATGAGTAATATTCATTTTGTTACGGGTAATCAAATCCTGAAGGAAATCCGCTTCGTGTAAATTTTTCCCTCCTTCTTCTTCATCATTGAGCCAGTATTTGGGGAAACGTCGGGAAATTTCAAGGGGATGTAAACCCGCAAAAATAGAATTTCTGCAATAATGTGTAGCGGTTGGCAAGATAGAATAGTACAATGTTTCTGATTCTACCTGAAAATACTCGGCAATAATCGGTTCAAATACCTTCCACTGATCGTAGCGGAGACAATCCAGTACGATGAAGAAAACGGAATCATATTTATTACCTTCCAGACTGGGGAAAACTTTCTGAGGAATGACATCCGGTGAGAGCAAAGGTCTTTTGGAAATATCCTTGGTATTTACCCAGTCCATGTATTTTTTGGAAACGAGACGGGAAAAATTGGCGTTGGCTTCCTGCTGCTGGTTCAGGAGTACATCCAACATACTTTTATCCTTGTTTTTTTCAATCTCCAATTCCCAGAAAACTAATTTTTTATGAATATCCATCCAGTCTTCATGAGAAGAAGCGTCAAAAAACTGCATGGTAATATTGCGAAAATCCTGCTGATATGCCAGATTGGTTTGCTGATTTACCAGCGTTTTTCCTTCCATGATTTTTTTACAGGCAAGAAGAATCTGAGTAGGTTTTACAGGTTTGATAAGGTAATCCGTAATTTTTGCACCGATTGCGCCTTCCATGATATGCTCTTCTTCTGATTTTGTAATCATAATCACGGGCATATTGGGGAGCATTTGTTTGATTTCGGCAAGAATCTCAAGCCCTCCCATACCGGGCATATTTTCATCCAGAAATACTATATCAAAATTCTCCTTCTGCACAAGTTCGAGTGCGTCTCCTCCGTTACTTACGGGGGTTACATCCATTCCTTTTTCTTTGAGAAATTTGATATGGGCTTTTAGGTGATCAATCTCATCATCCACCCAGAGTATTTTTGTATTTGTCATTTTTTAAGGGGTTACTAAAATTATCTTTATATGATTTATGTTCTTTTACGGAATGAAAACGAAAATAGTTAGCCTCAGGCCGGATTATCCCATTCTTTCCTTAATTCGCCCACATTTTTCAGCGTCCATGCATGAGCGTCGGCCAGCAGTTTTTCCCATGAATCCCCATGCATTCTTTCTCCAAACCGGACTTTTACCCTTGTGAATGGTTTTCCGAAAGTTCGCAGAAAATGAGGGATAAAAGTGTCTGCACCGACCCAGGCGTTGTCAGGATTTTTGTATTCGATGGCAGCCGGTACAATCGTAAAACCTTCTTCGGCAGCCATCATAAACGTACCTTTTTTATATTCCTTAAGCTCCGGTCCCATGAAAGTGGTTCCTTCCGGGAAAATCGTAACGGCATATGCTCTGGAAAGTCGTTCTTTCATATCCCTGATGGTTTTCTTCCGGCTTTCGGGGCTGCTTCTGTTTACAAACATCGTACCTACAAGGTCAGCGGCATAACCTATCATAGGCCATTTTCTCAATTCGGCCTTGGATACAAAAGAAGATTTTACCATTGAAATAAAGACAAAAATATCCGAATAAGAGCGGTGATTGGGCATCAGAATCATGTCTCCATCAGGGATACTACCTTCGACCTCAATCTGCAAACCCACAATTTTACAAATCCCCTGCCCCCATATTTTTGAATAGCGGAATCCTATGTCAAAAGACTTTCCTTTAAAAAGGGTTTCCAGCCATAAAAAAATCAGCAGGCAAAAGGTATAAAGGATAATCAACAATATTCTGACTGAACCTAAAATATATTTCATTCCATTAACTTTGGTTTACATTTCACCAAAAAGGAATAGTATCCTTCTGATGATTGGGTGAAAACGGTAAATTCCGATTGTTTTTTCGTCGAACTCCCGTTAAAATTTCCTTTAAAAAAGTGATGGAAAAACCATCAGGCTTTGATTTCTTTTAAATGATACAAAATCAGATTCTCTACCGGGTCTTTGAGGGTTTCGCCCATTTTAACGTTTCTTTCCTCACAGGCTTCCTTCAGAATATCATGAAAATAAAAGGCGATAGAGCCCACAAAATCAGTATATATATTTTCATATCCTTTGTAACGACAAACTGTTGTATCCAGGAAATCAAGGAAATTTTTCTTTACAATCTGCCTTACACCGGGAATATCTATGATTTCTGAGGTAAGTCTGGCAAAAGTTGCGAGTTTCACATTGGGTTTTTCGGCCCTCATGATTCCGATTTTTATTTCATTGATGGTATTTTGTTCGTTTTTTTCAAAATGATGTACCGCTTCTTTGGGTAAATCTCCCTGAAGCATAGCCTTAATCATCGTTTTGCCGATATTGGCCCCGGAGCCTTCATCCCCGAATATATATCCGTGTCCTCCCAGATTTTCCAGAATTTCATCCTTAACGAATCTTGCGGAATTGGAGCCGGTACCTAAAATACATACGATTCCCTTTTCCCGGAGTGTACATCTCACCGCCGCAAGCATATCGTGTTCAATCTGAATATGTGCATCCGGAACAAGTTCTTTAAGCAAATGATGCATTAGCTTGCGCTGAGAAACCTCCGCCAAGCCTGCTCCGTAAAAACAAATATAATCAATATCATATCCGATATGCTGAATTACATCCTGAAATACCAGCCGCATCGCAGACTCTGTCTGAATGTTGGGATTGAATCCGGGGGAGCGAAGCGTTTTTATAACATCATTGTCCTGACATAAACGCCATTCTGTTTTGGAGGAACCGCTTTCAGCGATTAATATTTTTTGGTACATCTTAATTTAAATATAAATACAGGGTACAATTTTACGTGCTTTATCCCAAATCTACAAATTTTTACCCCTAAAGTCTGTTAAAAATTCCCCTTTTCTGAAAAATAAGCAGATTAGGCTCCATTAACCAGTATAGAGCTCCGTAAGCGGCGGGTGACTTTTCGCAGTTCTCCTTATTTCCTCATAATCCGTACTCCGTGCAGATTCAGTCCTTTATAGGTTGCGGTATAAAAAATGAACCGGTATTCTTCATTTTCATAGCTATGATCAATGCGGTCATTTTTGTTTTCTGTATCCAGATATTCATATCCCTGATTGATGGCTTCGAGCTTGCATGACATATAATCTTTCTTGATATAGGTAAGATACGATACCTCAAAAGGAGCATCCGGCTGCTCCTCAAGTGTACGGATAATCACTACAGAAAGCGTTGTATGAATATTGGAAGGAATGCTTTTCCATACGTAATACTGAACCTGTACCGGAAAATTTCCGATGGTTTCGCCTTCATTCTCCTCAAAATCAAATTGTTTGTTCAGCAGAAAACTTTCTCTTTCTGATTGATTTAACCTGTATAAACTGATTACATCCTCCAGTACAAGCGTTTGGGAATAAAGAATTGAGGATGGGAGACAACAAAGCATTATCAGCATTATAAATAAACGACATCCTGATTTTCTCATAAAGTCAAAGGTTTGGTTGAAATGAATTGGTTGATAAACGGAGGCAAATTTATGAAAAAAAATAATATTATCAAAAAATGTATAATAAATTACTATAAATTTTTTATTTTATAATAATTTACTATTTGTTTAATTTAAAAAATATGGATGGGTTCCCGGTTTACAGGATGGAAATTACAGGGAGGTTTTTTTCATGATATTTTTTTCGCTTCCGGGTTTTACGGAATAAACTTTAAACATAAACATCAATCCGTTGTAATGCGCAGCACAAATAAACCCGTTTTCTACTTTTTCCAATAAACGGTAATTATAAACATCTCCTTTTTTGCTCATTTTGTTTTTAACAGGGTCATTGCTTTCCACAAAGGCAATGGAAAGGTCTGCTTCATTCCGGAAGATAATTTTGCACTTTGAGTAGGTGTTTTCTCCTTCTCCAATGTATTCTGTCCAAAATTCGGGGGTAAGTTGTATCCGGGTATAGCCTCCGGAAGGGTCTTTATAATATAATGCGCCGGCTGAAAAAAAATCCTCGATTTCTGCTTTGCTCATTCTGGAAACCGGGATAGAATCTAGCAGCAGCCATTCCTGATTTTCTGCATCCGAAAGATATTCTTCCTGATAATACTCTACAAATTTCCGGCAGTTTTTGCTGAGAATCAGATTTAAATCCAGAGAAAACGCTTCAAATTTACTTTCAGGCATTTTTTTAATTCCGGGTCTGCTTAGTTCCTTTTTCAGGCATTCTTCCAGTTTTCTGTCTTTATCCGGATTGATATTTTCGAGACAATGACATATCTGATCTGCCGATTTACGGGCATTTTGCTGCGCAAAGGCACCCTGACAAAGCAAGAAAATGATTGGGGCAATCAGTATTTTATTCATACTTATAAAAGATATATTCTGCACGCTGTGATTAAAGATTACAGATGCCTTCAGGTGTTAATATTCCGGTATCGCCCAAAAAATAGTTCAGAAAACAGGCTGAGCAACCTCCTTATTTTACGTTAAAAACATCCGTGCAAAATTATAAAAGAAATCCGGAAAATCAAAAACTCCTTCCGGACTCTTTTCACGGTCTATCCCGACGCTGTCGTTTATTGCTAAGACAAACTTGGTTTTTTATATAGCGTTTGAACGATATGTTTTTCGAAAGGAAACTGAAAACTCCAGCTTTTCATCCTGATTTTAGAGGAGAGTTGCAGCGGATAGGTAATCCAGTTATGTTTACGATAGGCCATCATATTATAAAACTTGAAATTTTCTACCAGCTCATATATTTCCGGTTTTACCCAGGGGCCTGATACACCGCCTACAAAATCAAAATCGCTCCATTCTTCCAGACTTGTGGGAAGCTGATATCCCTGATTTACTACTTCCTGTGTAATTCCCGAACCCGGATAGGGTTTGAAATAAAATATAGGCGTGGAAAACTTAGGATGAAGCGAATGAAGATACTGGGCTACCGAAAGTGAAGCTTTAATGCTTTCATCCGTTTCATTTGGGAAGCCTACTATAAATGGAAAGTTTACGGCTACGTTGAATTTTTTGCATCGGTCGGCAGCCTCATACACCTGAGTAAGTTTAATGTCTTTTTTCAACCAGTTCAGCATCTCCTGAGTACCTGATTCCACCCCGATTAATACCCTTCTCAATCCCGATTTCACAATCACTGTAAATTCTTCTTCTGTCAGGCGGCTGCATTGATCGGCACGCAGAGTACCTGCCCAGGAAATTTTTAAATTGCTGTCTATTAATCCCTGCGCAAAGGCTAACGTTCTTTTTTTATGGGTGAAAAAAGTTTCATCCTGAAAATTCACATCATCAAAAGGATATTTTTGGTTCCAGTAAGTAAATTCTTCTATCATTCTTTCCGGTTCAATGCCTGTCCAGCTTCTGCCGAAGACAAAGGGGTCTGCACAAAAAGTACATCTGAAATTACATCCTGTGGAGGAAATATAATCAAATTGTCGCTTTCCTTTTAATTGATAATAGGTTTCTACCGGAATCAAATCATAATTTATGCGGGGCAATGTATTCATATCAACCAAAACCCTCGCCGGATTCTGAATGATATTTTCCTCATTCCGATAGGTGATTCCTTTTATTGCGGCAAAATTCCTATCACTGTCACAGGCTTTTACAATTTCCTGAAAAGTGAGCTCTCCCTGACCCTGAACCGTAATATCAATGGACTTTTCCTGTTCCAGGGTTTCTTTCGGGAAAAGAGAAGGGTGCCACCCTCCCCAAACTGTACACAAACCGGGATATTTTTGTTTTACCCATTTGGTTGTTTCAAGGGCATCTCTGAGAGGTTTGCCAGTTAAAACCGTTACTCCAAAGCATATTGCATCCGGCAAATGCCGATCCAGTGCTTCTTTTACATTTTTTTCAATTCTTGCGTCAATAATAATTGCTTCATATTCAGAAGAATCTAACGCAGAGCCTACTGCGAGTAATGCCAGTGGCATATCAAAAAAAACAGATAAGGGATTGTATAAAATGACTTTTTTTCTTGACATCATCTAACTTGTTTTGGGTGAAATCGTATCAGCTGTAAAAATAAAGAAAATTTTATTCATTTTTTATTTTTTTTCATCCTCCCCTCAAAAAACACTCAATCACTGACATTTTTACAACAATAATCTATAAGACCAGAGTGTTTATGTTGCTGTGGTTAATTTTTCAGGGGGCTACCAAATTCTT
The DNA here is from genome assembly GCA_019695295.1 of Bacteroidia bacterium. GTDB lineage: Bacteria > Bacteroidota > Bacteroidia > J057 > J057 > JAAFHL01. Next base: position 23,688 of record JAIBAH010000066.1, read on the forward strand.
TTTTCCGTTTGCCTGACAGTACATAGCGTTTCACTTCTTCTTTACAGGTTATTCAGTAAAGTAGGGAAGGGTATTCACTTTCCTTCCTGAATATAGTCTTCTATCACCTTCTCCATGATTTCCAGTGGCATAGCACCATTGTTGAGCAGAATCCGGTGAAAGGTTTTGATTGAAAACTTTTCCCCCATTTCCGTCCGGGCTTTTTGACGAAGTTCCAGTATTTTTAACTGTCCGGTCTTATAGGCGCAGGCCTGTCCCGGATCTACAATGTACCGCTCTATTTCTGCTATTACATCTCCTTCCGGCATTCCGGTATGTTCCAGCATATACTGAATCGCTTGTTCTCTCGTCCATTTTTTATCATGAATCCCCGTATCTACCACAAGCCTGACTGCCCGGAATAATTGTGCCTGATAGTATCCCAGCAAAGAATAATCATCCTTGTGGGCTTTCATCTCTACCGCCAGATGCTCGGCATACAAGGCCCATCCTTCGAGATAAGCCGTAAAAGGAATCACCCTCCGGTAAATTGGCAGTCCTTTCAGATTTTGTTGAATGGCTACCTGAAAATGATGTCCGGGTACGGCTTCATGATAAGCAAGCGTTGCCATACTCCATTTTGGAATCTCCTTCAGCGACCGCAGATTGGCATAAAAAATACCGGGTCGTTTTCCACCCAGTGAAGGGGGTTCATAATAAGCTCCGGGAGCCGTTTTTTCTTTGAACTCCGGTACTCTTTTTACCTCAACCCTGGATTTTGGTTCAACATCAAATACCGTAGGAATGATTTTGTAAATATCATCAATCAATGCCTGATACTGCGCAAGGCAGGCAATTCGCCCCTCTTCTGTATCAGGGTAAAGAAAACGAGGGTCTTTCGCTAAATCGGAAAGATATTCCCCTACTGACTTGCTTTTCATTCCCAGCCTTTCAAGGACTGCTTTTGCTTCTGTTTCCAGTTTTTCGACCTCTTTCAACCCCATCGTATGTACTTCATCCGGAGTAAGGTTAGAGGTAGTATGGGTTTTCAGGATATGGGCATAAAACGCTTTTCCATTGGGGAATTTCCAGACGCCATCATCCGTAGTAGCTTCGGGCAACAATTCCCTGCAATAGGTTATGAGTTTTTGGTAAGCAGGAAACACCTGATTTTGAAGAGTCGCTTCTGTTTTTTCGAGTACGCTTACTTGTTTTTTTCCGGTAATTCCGGATTTGTTCATCTTGGTTTTCAGAGAAGTATAAAGCGGATGTTCCTTAACGGGAATTGCCACAAATCCTTCCATCTGAGCAATGACTTTTTCCAGTACAAACTTAGGAGGAATAATATTCATGGTTCTTCTCTTTTCCATTCCGGCAATCGTTTGGGTAAATTTCAGGTCAAAAGACGCTAACCGGGTAAGGTAATACTTCAGATAGG
>JAIBAH010000006.1 GCA_019695295.1 Bacteroidia bacterium
TCTGGGAATTCTGGCTTACCGTACTCAGAATATTCTGGGAGGAGTAGTACTGCATATTACAGTGGCAATGGGAATGGAGTTTTTTGCGATGTGGCAGCTTATGCGGTAATCCTTTCACTTTTATTAAATCCTGAGAATAAACTACTTATCATTTACACCCTGATTTTTTTATAAATTTATTCCAAAAACCCTGTATTTTATTTTGCAGTTTTAAAAAACAGCCTTATATTTGCAGTCCCAATTCAAAAAGGGTGGTATATATGCCGAAGTGGCGGAATAGGTAGACGCGCAGGACTTAAAATCCTGTTCACAGTAATGTGAGTGTGGGTTCGATTCCCACCTTCGGTACGAATTTAAGATGGAAAATAGGAAACTGTTATCGCTTTTTTACGGTAGCAGTTTTTTTATTTATAAAAAATCAGATAGAAAATACAACCTTTCTCAAGATTGTCCGTACAACCCGTTTGTAATTTATTTTTAAACTCAAAATTATTAATAGAAGATGAAAGCGGAATATACTATCTCTACCAAAAATGCCCGGATGTCCTCAGGGATACAGGCTTTGCTTGGGTAACAAAAAAGTATATTTTCCGAAGGGGTAATCCCTTGACGACCTTCTTCTTTTTTCCCTGGCATTTGCCATCATAACGGGATTCCTTTAGTCTGAATATTGTCCGCATTTCCCACAATGCGTTTACCATCACTCAAACAGAATACAGTTTGTAACTATTGCATCAGCTTGTGAAAAGTTCGTGAATTTGCACGCTTAATCATTTCTGTTTACCCGTACTGTTATTACTATTGACCCAAAAAAGGCTTTATATGGCCTGTTGTTTCTGATTTATTCTTTATGAAAAAGAAGTCAAAACTCAAAATCAGGTTAGCAGAAACAGAAGAAAAAGAGAAAAAAATAGAACTGCTCCTGAAAACCCAATCCCGGAAATTTGATCCGGCCAATTTTTTAAGTGCGATGATAAACGGCAATAAAATGCCGGAAAAATATACTTTTCCCAATGAAGGCTATCGTTACCTTTACACGATTTTTGCAGACAAAAGCAACAGCGACAAGAATGCATTGGGAAACAAGCAAAATTTTTTTCGGATTGTTTCTCATATTGCAAAAGGCAAAGGGAGCGAAATGCTCAAAGACAGTCAGATTATCAACGCCCTGCAAACGGCAGCGAAAATGCTTTCCGTAGCGGTACGTACTGTCGAAAGCTGGAAGCCCGCTTCCCATAATAAATTCAGGATGTGCAGCGAATTTATTCAGCATTTGTTTGTGGAGTATAAAGTGTCTACCTTTATGTATAATGCATTTTATACCGGAAACAAGGTTCATCTGGAATGGTTTATGTTGATTGCAAGGGGAGAAAGCCTGAGAAAAAAAGCGAAATTCCCCCTGAACCTGAGTGCCAGAGGAGTCCATTTTTTCCTGAATGCTCCTGACGATTTAAGCATTGAAGAAGCCCTGAGATACGCTCAGGTAACCTCAATGGGAGGAAGAGGTCAGTTATTGAGAGCGATTCTTGGTACTTTTATCGGCCCAATCAATGCGCATGAGTCTTTCTGGGAAACGGTGATTCTTTTTTTTGTGAATAACCCGATGCTTGATATTGCTCACATCGGCCCGATTGTGGACTTCATTAATGCCATGAAATACGAAGCCCGAAATGTTTTTACAGAAAGAGGGGTTATGCAGCGGCTTCCTCCGCCTCTTCCGGACTTCTGTATGAAGGGACGTACCGTTTCTTCCCTGCTCAGAATGGTGGACGAATGGCATACCGAACTGGCATTGATGAACAGGAAAAAACGAATTGATGGCAGTCTTTGCTGGGAAGGAATTCCGATTTCTGATTTCGAACACTCTGAAGGAAAAGGGCTGAACGAAAGAAAATACAAAATCCGTCAGCTCATCACTTACAAAGAACTCCTTCAGGAAGGCAATGCGATGAGTCATTGTGTGTTCTCGTATGCGGATTCCTGCGCTAAACACAAATGCTCTATCTGGAGCGTACTCGTAGAATCGGTAGAAAACGTGAGCTTTAAACGCTTGCTGACGATTGAATTAAGCAGCAGCAAAGCCATCGTTCAGGTAAAAGGAAAATACAACGCATGCCCTACTTCTCAGGAAATGAGAATCATTGAATTATGGGCAAAAAAAGAAGGTCTTTCTATCAGCCGCTGGGTTACGACAAGAGATTAATCCTCCCGCTTCCGGAAAAATACAGGGCAAAAACATTGTGTTTTTTGTCCTGTATTTGGATTATTCCTCCGTGGAGGAAGCCTTTACAGGCTCGATGATGACTACGTTTTCCCTTGAAACGACTACTTCCCCGGCGGCGCTCCCTTTTCGTTTGCGGATATTTTTGCGGTGAGTATAAATCACAGGGACAAGGCTTTGTGTTCTGCTTTTGGAGAACCACGCTGCAAGCCCTGCGGCATATTCAAGCACAGGTGCGGGAAGATTCTGTCCTGACTTCTGACGAATAATCACATGAGAGCCACTCACTTCCTTTGCATGCAACCACCAATCATTTTTGTCTGCAAATTTCAGAAGCACATCATTATTTTTGGCATTTTTACCGATAAAAATCTGCCATCCGTCCTTTTCAAAGTATCTGTATGGAAACTCTTTCTTCATCATTTCGGCGGTTTGCTGTTTTTCCAGCACCTTTAACAGTCGCAGCGGTTCATTATCCATCCCTTTCGGGGTCAGCATTAGCTGCTCCGGGGTTTTCATACCGGTAAACTGAGTAACTTTCTCCTCCATCTCAAGGAGTTTATCTTCGATTACGGATACTTCTTTTTCAAGATAGGCGAGCTTTGCCTTTCTGTCCTTATGTTTTTTAAAATACGCTTCCGCATTTTCGGCAGGCGACAAATCCTTTTTAAGTTTGATTTTACAGGGTTGATTTTCATTATAAAAATCCTCAACAATCAACTCGGTCTGTTCTCTTTCGATTCGGGGAAGGTTGGCAAAAATCAGGTGGCCGGTCTCTTCCGCAGAGCGTTCGTGATTGAGTTGCTGAATCGTTTTGAGGTAAGAGTGATACGTTCCTTCCAGTTTTTTGAAGGGCTCCAGAATCGCTTTTTTGAGGGAAGTGTACAGATTATTGTAGGCCTGATACTGAAAATAGGCTTTCAGATAAAAATTAAGGGCAGCGTCAATGTGTTTAAATCCGATATTTTCTTCTTCGGGAAAAAGCGAAAAGAGAATTCCGTCTTTGTTTTTACTCACAAAAAACTGCGGGGACGCAACTTCTTTCAGGCATTCTCTTAAGGCAGCGGAAGGGGAAAAACTCTGAGTATGTAATCTCCATCTTTTCAGAAAATGAACATCGAAAACCGGGGAAATCTCCCTGAGTACTTTCAGGATTAATTTATCGTCCTGACCGGGGTCAAGGGAGTCGAGCTGTGCAATGAGGGATTCCTGAAACGGTCCCGGCTGAGGGGCAAAGGTCTCGTCCTGCTTCAGGGACTGATTGAAAAGTGCGCAAACCGCATCGTTTTTTTTCAGGATGAGATTGGACTGAATCCGGTGCATTTTCAGGGTAAGGGAATACGCTCCCGAAAAATAAAAAATCATGACCCTTTCAAAGGGAAGTACTTCTGCTTTTTTGAAAAACAATCCCTGTAACTCTGAGAATAAACTTACTACATTTTTTCCGGCTTTGCTGTAATCCGGCACAGGAATCACATAACTCAGAGGAGTATTACATCCGATTCTCAATGCTGCTGAGTCGGACAGAATGATTAATTCGTTTTTATTTTGAGAGAAACACTCCTGAATTTGTTTATTTTTCCATTCTTTATTCAGAAAATCCCGCAAATGACATAAAGTAAAATAATGAAAGTGCATGAAATTTCGGTATGAATGCGCGAAATTACGGGAAATTCTTCTATTTTACTACATCCAGCATTCTGTAAAGATATTCTACCTTATTTTCCTGATTGTTTTCCTGATAATAGAATATCAATCCTTCAATCAAAAGAGCCATCAACATACGGTTTGAAGCTGCGGGATAGCTTTCCAGCGTCTTATCGGGGAATCGTTCAGTGACTAATCTCTCTATATATTCTCTCCGGAAAAGATTGCCATGATTGTATGCGTCAATGAAGAAGTCGGCATTATGATCACTGAACTGCAATGCGATGTACCCCTCAATAATATAAGCCGTCACGGGCAATTCCAGTGCGCGGGTCAGTATCAGGTACAACAGGCTCATGGAAAAAATATTCCCTGATTTAGAGTCCATGAAACTCTTGAGGAAATAGCGGTCGGGATTACCGGCGTTTGTTTTTTCAGGGTGAAAATTTTCTTTTTTATAGAGAATATAATTCACAGAAAGAATCCTTTCATGATAATTCCGCTGATTTTCCATATCCAGCCAAATCATATTGGTGAGCCGGGTTATCTGTTTTTTATAAGTTTCCAGTTCTATTTTGGGATAGCGAAACCTTGAAATTACAAACCAGCCTTCCAGCAGGTCTTTTCCGCCTTTCATCCTCCAGTTTTTCAACTCCGATAAAGCAATTTCAGATTGTACGAACTGAAGTACTTCTTCTATTTTTCCCTGTACTTCCGGGTCGTTACTTTTTTCCCATATTTCTTCCAAAGGCGTGATAGCCGACACTCCGAGTGCCAGCACTTGTTTTTTTATTTCCGGAGATGTCTCTTCATCATCCAGTAAACTAATCATCGCGAACCATTCTCTTTCATTCATAGGTCTGCATTTCTCTTTATTTGGAAAGAGTCAATTGTATTTACGGAAAAAAGTCTTTCGGGGTTTTCTGCTTTAAGAACAACCTAAACATAAAACCAGGATTTCAGAAAGAACGGAAACCCTTGTTGTTCGAGATTCCTGTTTTTTCGTCCCGGTTTTCACATGACAAACTCCTGATTATTTTCCCCTTTATCTGCTTTCAATGAACAGGTTATATTTTTGACTAAGGCTGTGATACTGTTTTTCATTTTGAATCTTGCCCAAAAGCGATGAAATATTCCGGAATATTTTTATTTTGGTTAAATCTGGTGATGTATGTGTACGTAATAATCCGATTACCGGGTTATAGAATACGGGGCTGTAGAGGATTTGTTTGGTTATGAGGAGACACAAGTCATGAGACTTGCATTTATGAATTCTGTTAAGTGACGCCTGCGGCTTTACACTTAACAGAACGGAGCGAGACCCTTATCAGGGAGGAGTACTATATCCCTTAAAAACAGATTTCAGGGAAGAGGTTGGGTCTTTCCTGAAATCTGTTTGGGATGAAAACGGAGAAAGATATCAGACTATACTTCCGGCTCTTCTCCGTCTCCCGAATCAAGTCCTTCAAAATCTACTGGTTTCCCTTCGATTGATTGGATAACTCCTTTTTGAGCCATGATTTTGGATTCAATTTCGTGCATTAAAGCCGGTTTTTCTTTCAATAATTTTTTAACGGCTTCACGACCCTGCCCCAGTTTTTCCTTTTCGTAGGAGAACCATGAGCCTGCTTTATTTACCACGCCCAGTTCTACTCCCAGGTCCACGACTTCTCCTTCTCTTGAGATTCCTTCTCCGAAAAGAATATCAAATTCAGCCTGTTTAAAGGGAGGAGCAACTTTATTTTTAACGATTTTTACTTTTACTCTGTTTCCGATATTATCCGTTCCTTCTTTAATCTGATTGGTTCTGCGGATATCAATGCGGACTGAAGCATAAAACTTCAGGGCATTTCCACCGGTAGTGGTTTCCGGGCTACCGAACATCACTCCGATTTTATCCCTTAACTGATTGATAAAAATACAGGTACAATTGGTTTTGCTGATAATCCCGGTCATTTTACGAAGTGCCTGAGACATCAAACGGGCTTGTAATCCCATTTTGGAGTCACCCATTTCTCCTTCAATTTCTGCTTTCGGGGTTAATGCCGCAACAGAGTCAATGACGATAACGTCAATGGCATTGGAACGGATAAGGTGCTCGGCAATTTCCAGTGCCTGCTCTCCAAAGTCCGGCTGAGACACATAGAGGTTGGACATATCAATCCCCAGTTTAGTGGCATAATTACGGTCAAATGCATGCTCAGCGTCAATAAATGCGGCAATACCGCCTTTCTTTTGTGCTTCTGCGATAATGTGTAATGCCAGGGTAGTTTTTCCGGAGGATTCCGGTCCATAGATTTCTATAATCCTTCCACGGGGTACTCCACCGATTCCCAGGGCGATATCACAGGTCAGAGAGCCCGTAGAAATTGCTTCTACATCGGCAACCGGAGAGTCACTTAAACGCATAACGACTCCTTTACCGTAGGTTTTATCCAGTTTGTCCAAAGTAGAGTTTAATGATTTTAACTTTTCAGAATTTTCTTTTTCCTTTTCTTTTGATTCCTTTGACATAGTATATATAAATTAAATAATTACAATTTTGAACGCACAATATTACGATTTTTTCCGGTTTAATACAACATCTCGTTTTGGGAGGGGGAAAAATGGGGTAAATTTTTTTTCGGATTTACCCCTTAACCCTAACATGATTCTCCCCTTAATAACAATTGCGCTATAAACTTGTGCTTCTTTGGTAAAAAATTACTTCAGGCGGTTAACAAATAGGTACTTTTATATCCAAATGAATTGGGAGGATATGCCTCACCTTTCATCCATGATTCTACTTTCATCCGGTTGATAAAATGAGCAGGGGAAATATCTGCGTCTTTGATATCATACCGGGAACCCATCACTTTGGGCAGAATGCTGTTTACAAACCAACTATTGTGCGTAAAAAACAAAGATTTGATTTTTCCGGTAACGGTAAGCGGTGAGAGTAAAAGTGTTGAAACTTCTTCATCCAGTGCAAAATTCTTATGAAACCGGCGAAGTCTCGCCAAATCCTCTTCATCTTCCGGAATAGACTCTGCAAAATCCAGTAAATCCGGGATATATTTATCTCCGTAGTTGGGCAAAAAATGATCTTCTTCGCAAATATGCTTTACACTTACTGCCTGCCCTTCACTGTTCACAATCATAAACCCAAACTGAGGAATTACCAGATAGCGAACGCTCCACCAGGTATGCATAAAACGATGTCTTTCATCAGAAACTATTTCCTGAGCACTATCGAGAAATGTGTGGATTGCAAGATAATCCTCCGGACTTCCGCCCCTTCTTTGGGCACTTAGAAAAGAAAGTTGTTTTGCATTCATAAATGATTAGTTTTTATTATTTACTAATATTTACGACAAAATTACAAATAAGTTTTATATTTACAAATTTTATGCGATATTTTTTAACATTTTTTGCATTTTTTTTTAGATGTTTGTTTTTTTGCCCAAAAACGGCATTTTTGTATGCATTCAAAACAAAAGGAGGAAACAGGATTTCCCCCTGCTTCCTCCCGGATTTTATGAACCAAAATCAGGCTCTTAAATATTTATGACTGAGTCTCTTCTTCTTTCTTCTTTCTGGTTACAACCATTACAGCGTCCGAGGTTTTATCGTAATCTACAAACAGTTCATCTCCTTCTTTTCCTTCTCCCTTCAGGATTTCGTCGGCTATAGGGTCTTCGAGATAGCGTTGAATCGCTCTTTGAAGCGGGCGTGCCCCAAACTGCTTGTCAAATCCTTTTTCAGCGATAAAGTTTTTGGCTTCTTCGGTAAGTGTAATGGCATATCCTTTTTCATTAATCCGCTTAAAGACTTTGCGTAACTGAAGGTCTATAATCTGGAAAATGTGCTCCTTTTCGAGTTCATTGAAGATAATGATTTCGTCAATACGATTCAGGAATTCCGGACGAAAAACCTTACGCATTGCGTTTTCAAGGGTTCCTTTCATCGCATCATAGGCCAGCCCGGATTTAGCCTGAGTACTGAATCCTACCCCGGAGCCGAATGCTTTTAATTCCTGCACCCCGATATTGGAAGTCATAATAATGATGGTATTCTTAAAGTCCACCCTTCTGCCAAGTCCGTCGGTAAGAATCCCGTCATCAAGTACCTGAAGAAGGATGTTAAAAATATCCGGATGGGCTTTTTCGATTTCGTCCAGAAGAATTACGGAATAAGGCTTGCGGCGTACTTTTTCGGTAAGTTGTCCGCCTTCTTCGTACCCTACGTATCCCGGAGGAGCTCCCACTAAACGGGAAACCGTGAATTTCTCCATAAACTCACTCATATCAATCCGGATTAGCGCGTCCTCGGAATCGAACAGGTAACGGGCAAGTGCTTTTGCAAGTTCCGTTTTTCCTACTCCGGTTTGCCCAAGGAAGATAAAGGAGCCAATGGGTTTTTTGGGATCCTTGAGTCCGAGGCGGGAACGTTTAATCGCTTTCACGAGTTTGCTTACCGCCAGATCCTGACCGATGACAGAATCCTTGAGTAACTCACCCATCTGCAATAGTTTTTCGGCTTCACCGGAAGCTACTCTTTGTACGGGAATTCCGGTCATCATGGATACAACTGCGGCTACATCGTCTTCACTTACAGCATACCGCTGATTTTTGGATTCTTCTTCCCACAGCACTTTTGCCTGCTCCAGCTCTTCGGTATATTTCCGTTCTCTGTCCCGGAGTTCGGCGGCTTCTTCGTACTTCTGGTTTTTTACAACATGTACCTTTAATTCTTTTACTTCCTCAATTTTTTTCTCCAGCTCAAGAATATGCTGCGGTACATTAATATTTGTTATATGCACCCGGCTTCCCACTTCGTCCAATACGTCAATGGCCTTATCGGGGAAATAACGGTCGGTAATATACCTTTCACTGAGCTTAACGCAGGCGTCGAGGGATTCGGGGGTATAGTTTACGTTGTGGTGATCTTCGTATTTTCCCTTGATATTTTCAAGGATAATTCTGGTTTCCTCAGGAGAAGTCGGTTCTACAATCACCTTCTGGAAACGTCTTTCAAGGGCGCCGTCCTTTTCGATATACTGACGATACTCATCCAGGGTAGTAGCGCCGATACACTGAATTTCGCCACGGGAAAGTGCGGGTTTAAAAATATTGGAAGCGTCCAGAGAGCCTGATGCACCTCCTGCCCCTACAAGGGTATGCAATTCATCAATGAAAAGAATTACGTCAGGGGATTTTTCCAGCTCACCCATTACCGCCTTCATTCTTTCTTCAAACTGCCCCCGGTATTTGGTTCCGGCTACAAGCGAAGCAATATCAAGCGTAACGATTCTTTTATTGTACAGTACCCGGCTTACTTTTTTCTGAATAATTCTCAGCGCAAGGCCTTCGGCGATAGCGGTTTTTCCTACTCCCGGCTCACCGATTAAAACCGGATTGTTTTTTTTGCGGCGGCTCAGGATTTGTGCTACCCTTTCGATTTCCTTTTCTCTACCTACGATGGGTTCAAGTTTGTTTTCCTCAGCGGCTTTGGTCAGATCCCGTCCAAAATTATCCAGAACCGGAGTTTTGGATTTAGCCGGGCGGTTTCTTGGGCGTTCAGAGCCATATTCGCCTCCTTCGGGGGAGTCAGGGGTAGCCATAGACCTTGGCAATTCGCCTGTTCCTTTGCCGGAGATTTCGCCATGAACCATTTCATAATTTACGCCACTTCTGCCCAGAATGTGAGCAGCGACATTATTTTCTTCTTTGAGGATTCCCAGCAATAAGTGCTCGGTTTCAATATCAGGACTGTTAAATCCTTTTGCTTCCAAACGGGCATATTTCAATACCTTATCCGCCTGACGGGTAAAGGGTATATTGGTTACATTTACTACATTATAAGAACCTTTTACTGCATTTTCAATGCTTTTCTTTAATTGTAATAAATCAACTCCAAAATTTTGAATCAGGGTTATAGCAAGGCCTTCGCCATCACGTATCATTCCAAGAATCATGTGTTCGGGTCCAATATATTCCTGCCCAAGGCGGATTGCCTCTTCACGGGTATATGAAAGTACATCTCTTAATCTGTCCGAAAAATTTGCATCCATAATCACGGAATTGTTAAATTAAATCTGAATTATATTATTATTAACTAATGCTATCAAAAATTATGCTTTACCCTACAAAGATAAAATTTATCTGCCAAATTGACACATTTTCTACCAAAAAATCCTTTTCTTCTCTCTTTTTCGCCGTATTTCTCCTGACATTGCGAATTTCAGGTTTTTAAAAAGGTACTTTACCCCATTTTTTTACTCTGGTTTCAAACTATACGAAAAGCATCTGAGATTGGTTTTGATATTTCTTTTTAAACTCTTAGAGAAGCGGTTTTGTTGTATAAATCTGTAAAATAGCTGGTTAATCTCCGGGCTATACAGAGAATGTGCTTCATTTAAAGCCTTCGCAATAAATGAAGCACATTCTCTTTCGTTAAAAAATCGTTGTGTAAGTATCATTATAATTATAATGTATAACCCTGTCTGTTACCGGTTTTTTTCTGGATACTACCGGTCAAGAATCACCTTTCCATTGAGCCATTTGTCCGGTTCATATTCGTATCTCAGAAAATATATCCCATTGGAATAGGGAGAAAGGTCTATCTGAAAGGATTTGTTTTTTGTAGCCTGATATTGCTCGAGGACTTTACCGGAAATATCTGATAAATAAATCTCACCGATATTTTCTTCGAGCTCTACGGTAAGAATCCCCTGAGTAGGATTGGGGTAATATTTCCAGGAAAGCACTTTTTCCTTTACCCAGACTTTATCATTGATTGTGTCTTTCTGAATAATTTCATCTCCGTTTTTGATGGCTTTAGATTCTTTTTCCCGGTGATACGGGTCTGAAACACAGAGGATACTTCTCCCGGTTTCTGAATATCCGGCTGACATTCCGGCTGAAAAGTATATTGACATACTAAACGCACTGCGAGCTCAAAGAATTTTTCGACCTTAAAATCGTCGGTTGTGGGTTTGATATGTGGATTTCCAACCCCACTGTCATCGGTCAGGAATGCATAGGTTCCGTTCGTAGCAAGCGCAATAGAACGAAGCAAATATTCTGTACTTTTGTCTATACCGCTACAGGCAACCGGAATAATCCGGATTCCTTTATGTGCTGCTGCGCGGATTTGCATTTGTAATTTCATGAGGGTTTCGGTATCATTATGGGCAGGAGCGTCAAGCACCAGAAAAACAATTCTTGTAGCGGCATTGTCATTCCACTGTAATTTCTGAATTGCTTCTTCCAGCCCGTACTCAACCGCCTCCGGAAAGTCTCCTCCTCCTCCGTAAGGAGTGCTCGTCATGAAGTTTTTGGCTATTTCCGGGTCTTGCGAAAAAGGAGAGGAGCGCGTCAGGTATGTATCTCCATGGTCCTGATAAAACACACATCCCAGATTCACTTCCCACCCTTTAAGCGTATCTTTCAGCATTGAGGCGATACTCTGGAGGTCAGCCCTGATGTGTGCAATCTCGTCTCCCATAGAGCCGGTAGCGTCCACTACAAAAGCGATATCTGCCTGACGGTTGATTTCACATTTTTTATTAAGAGTAATCCGGTTTATTCCTTTGGCAAAAGGCTTTACAGATTGTATATCTTTTGTTTTTCCATCATAAAATACTCTAATCGCAGTAACGTCGCCACTTTCTTGTGGAATCAACTGAAAAAACTTTTTCCATAACTCGGCTTTCCCTGTATTATCCGTTCTCCCTGTCCAGATTACCTCTTCTCCGGACATGAGAGCTACTTTCAGATTGGGAATTGGGTGATGATTCTCATTTTCCACCTGAACCGTATAACGCTCTTCAGGTATCATTTTCCACTCATTCTGAAAGGGCTTAAACTCATCCTTAGTAATCCCTCTCCACATCTTCCATTTAGAAAAATCATTGACTTCCCCTGCGGTAAGAATCCCGGCATTGGCATCCTTAGCCGGAGGAGTACCTTCCAATGGATTTTTCCACCACATGGACTCGCCACCTTTATCGGCCGGTTTTACCGCCGGAGCCGGCGCAGGTTTTTCTTCACGAGACTTTGCGGGTAATTCCGCCCTGCTCATTTCTCTTGTATCTGCCGATTTTATTACTTTAGCTGAAGTTACCGCCATCGAAGGCTCTTTTTCAAAAACCGGTACCCTGGAAGCACGGATTTCCACTGAAGCAACCTCTATCTTTTTCTCCATGTCAAAATCCCCTGAAATATCATCATACTTTATATCACTACCGGACTCGACCCCTCCCTTAGTGATGACCACAGCGTCATTGAGAAGAAGCTGTTTTTTTCTCAGGTTGACTTCAATGTTTTTGACCTCCCCTTCTTTCAGTATGATGTCCGTAATTGTTTCTGTTTCATAATCCAGCAACTGAATTTTCAAATCATATTTCCCCGCCTTTAATCCGCTGAGCACAAAATCTCCGTTTTCGTCTGAATACGTCCCGCTGAGAATCTCCCGCTCCTGCATAAGCATGATGGTTGCATACACTACCGGCTGTTTGTTCTCACCCTTCACTTTTCCTGAAATCCGGGAATTCTGTCCCATCATATTCAACATCATGAGGCAAGCAAAAAAAAGTAAAAAAATCTTTTTCATACTTAATAAAATTATACTTTAGATGATAAAAAAGATAAGATGAAATCTCCGGAGAAAATCCATAAACTTTTATGGGAAATCCCCTTATTTTCCCCTGTATTTAAATTTCATTTTAATGTAATATAATAAATATCGGATATTTGTTGTATTTGAAATTCGTAAATAATTGATACGAAAAATAAAAAAACGAAAAAAAATATTTTATTTTATTTGGATATACGTCATTTTTTCTTCATCTTTGTAGGGATTTTTCAACCTAACCTAATCTTATTATGCGCAACTACCTCACACTTCTTATTATATATATGATTTTGCCTGTTTTGACTCAGGCGAGGCAGTACTTTTTCACAGGAAGTGAAAATATTTTCTATGAAAACCCCGCAAACTGGTCTCCTTCGTATCCCGGAAATGTCATTCAGGGAAATGATATTGTCATTATTCAGTCTTCTGTTAATTTTGAAGGATTTGATTTAATTGTGGAAGGAAAACTGATGATTGAACTGGGGGAAACTATCACCTCCGGCTCTAATGGCATTATTGTTCATGCTTCCGGCCTGCTTCAGAATGAAGGGGAAATCGGGGTTGACTTCATCGAAAATTACGGTAATATCAGCAATGGCCTTCAGTCGGTGATTTTTACGGACAAGTATTATGGTTCCAAAGAAACCGAAATCAAGGGGATGATTTCCTTTTCGTTTCAACCCGGAAACTCCACCGGGAATATAAACACCAAATCAATGGTGTATTTATGCCCGTCAGAATCAAAGCCAAGAGGGATGAAGCCAATGAGCAGTAATTCAGCAATGAATCATATACCCACAACAGGCATTGATACTTCTCTCAGTAAAACGGAAAAATATCATCCCTCCGCAAGTTCAATACGGCTCGTCGATTTCTTTTCGCTAAGAAAATAAAAAAGTTAAAATCATTTTGGGGGTAGTTCCCGGCTTTCCTGTCACTCCGCGACAAACGGTTACCAATAAGGATTATTTAAACTCTATGGTAATCATATCGTGCACTTTCAGCCCCAGCAATTCTGACGCCGCAGACTCTCTCATTGCAATTTCAAGATAACCGCTTGAACCGAAAATAGCCAAAGCGTCTCCTTTCCCTACGTCGGAGTAGGTACTGATGATTCTCCGTAACCGGATATTTCTCAGAAAAATTTCAAATCCCATATCCTGTTTCAGCATCAGAAACAGTTCCTTATGAATGTTGGTAATCGCATTTCCGAATTTATCAATATGGATAATTTTCCCCCTCAGGCAGTTTTTATTACAGGTAGGCTCTCCCCAAATCAGTTTTTTCATTTCCACCGGACTTCCCAATTCCTCCAGCGGTTTTCCCTGCGCGAGCCAGGCAGCGGCTGGAGCAAGCGATTGTGCGACTCTGAAAGACCTTGGGAATGAGGATAGCTCCGGAAACTCTTTTTCGATAGCAATACATTTTACGTCCTGATTACCGGCAATAAGGCTACAGATTCCGTTGTCAGGAGCTACAAAATAATGCCCGTCCAACTCCATAACAATCCCATATTTCTGGTTTCCGAATTCCGGGTCCACTGCGATGAGGTGAACGCTGCCTTTGGGGAAAGCCCCGAATGTACTTCTCATTACAAAGGCCGCTTCCATAATATCATAGTTGGAGATTTCCTGAGAAATTTCCACCAAAGTGACTTCTCTGAAACAGGAATAAATTACCCCTTTCAGTACAGCAACGTACTGACTTCTTGTACCTAAATCTGAAGTTAGGGTAATGAGAGACATATTTTTTAAAAAATTTTAATATCTTTTATTCCGGAAAGCCGTAAAAACAGGTTATTGAAGCAAAGGTGCTAAAAAACCTGCACAAAAATAAGGCTTTTCTCTTTCATAAAAAATTTTTTTCACTAAACCTGATTTTCATAAATGTTTGGTAGTTAATTTGAAAAGGCTTAATTTTGTAAATATTCACAAATTAATTGATTTTAAGAAATGGTTTTGATGATTTTTAATACTATATTTAGCTACAATCAATTGTAGTACAGCGCTTTATTGTTTACAAAAGATACGATACTGTATTTTTGATTTACGCAATTTCCATCCCTTTCATTACAAAGGACTCTCTAAAAAAAATATTGTTTCACAAAAAAGAAAAGCGTTTCTCTTTTGTGAATTGGTACAAAAAAAGAAATTATATATAAAAAACAAAGAATTTGACAGAACATATTTTCTATCTTTCAGATATCAATTTACTGGAAGTATATGGTGTAAATGATAACCGTCTTTCCATGATTCAGGCAGGTTATCCGGATGTAAAAATCGTTGCAAGGGGAGATGAACTGAAAATATCGGGGGAGGAACCCAGAATAGATAAGCTCAAAAACATACTGGGATATCTCTTTGATGAAATCCGGAGAAAAGGCTCTATTACCGAAAACCGGTTCAGTGAAATCCTTACCCCGGAACATAAAGTTACAGAAAGCGGAAGCACGCCGGACAAGGAAGTGCTTTTGTTTGGTAGCGGAGGCGGAGTGATTAAACCCAAAACCTCAGGTCAGAAACTCATCATAGAAGCCGCAAACCGGTATGATGTTGTATTTGCGGTAGGCCCTGCCGGAACGGGTAAAACCTATATGGCGGTAGCAATGGCTGTGAAAGCGCTCAAGGAAAAAAGAGTCAAGAAAATCATCCTTTCCCGTCCGGCAGTAGATGCAGGGGAAAGTCTGGGATTTTTGCCCGGTGATATGAAAGAAAAAGTGGATCCGTATCTGCGCCCGATGTATGACGCACTCGAAGACATGATTCATGCTGAAAAACTAAAATTTTATCTCCAGCAAAATGTCATTGAAGTCGCTCCGCTTGCTTTTATGCGGGGGCGTACCCTCAGCAATGCCTTTATCATTCTGGATGAAGCGCAAAATACGACAGAAATGCAAATGAGAATGTTCCTGACCCGTCTGGGAGAAAACTCCAAGATGATTATTACGGGCGATGATACTCAGATTGACCTTCCGCATCGCGTTCGCTCGGGTCTTGTTCAGGCTACCAGACTTTTTGCCAGCGTTAAAGGAATAGGGATTGTATATCTCAAAGGCTCTGATGTGGTAAGACACAAAATCGTGAAGGAAATCCTCACCGCTTATGAGCAGGAGGATAAAGAAAGGGGGGGCTATTGAGAAAAAAAGAAGAATTTCTGTACGGACAATCCAATCCGTTACCGGTAATGGAACATTTCTATACCTTGCAGGGCGAAGGAATTTATGCAGGCTGTGCCGCTTATTTTGTCAGGCTTGCAGGCTGTGATGTGGGTTGTCACTGGTGTGATGTAAAGGAATCCTGGACATATTCTGAAAATCAGATGATGGATATTGCGTCAATTGCTGAGCTTGCCACAGGCTCAGGGGCTAAGATTGTGGTCATTACCGGAGGCGAGCCTTCTATTTATGACCTTACGCTACTGACCCGTGCCCTGCATGAGAAAGGCCTACGTACGCACATTGAAACCGCTGGTGCACATCCCTTAAAAGGAGACTTTGACTGGGTTTGTCTTTCTCCCAAGAAGTTTCTTCCGCCGCTTCCGGAATACTACTCCGTTGCAGATGAGCTGAAAATCATTGTTTATAATAAGAGTGATTTTGCCTGGGCTGAAGAACACGCTGAAAAATGCAGAAAACCGGCTCAATGTATGCTTCAGGCGGAATGGGGTGAAAAAGAGAAAATGTATCCGCTAATCATTGATTATATACAGGAGCATCCTGAGTGGAGAATGAGTTTGCAGACGCATAAATATCTTGAGATTCCGTAAAAAGCGAGTGAAATTCCGGGCCGTATGCTGTATCGGAAACCGCTCATCTAAATATAAGGCAGGGGAGAAATGACTTTTCCCTGCTTTTTTTGATTCTTTTCATTTTTAAACTTATTTTGCAGAATATTGGTTTTTTCAGCAAATCATTCTCCGAAAAAGATATGGAACTCAAACGTTGCAAATGGATCAATAATGACCCGCTTTATATCCGGTATCATGATGAAGAATGGGGTGTACCCGTTCAGAATGACCGGCTGTGGTTTGAATTTATCACCCTCGACGCTTTTCAGGCAGGCCTGAGCTGGTACACAATTATCAAAAAAAGGGAAAACTTCCGGAAGGCTTTCGATAATTTTGAGCCTGAAAAAGTAGCCCTTTTCGATGATAACAGAATTGAGGCGCTGATGGAAGACACCGGGATTATCAGAAACCGACTTAAGATTCGGGCTACGGTCAGTAATGCAAAGGCTTTTCTCCGGATTCAATCTGAGTTTGGGAGTTTTGATGAATATATCTGGCAATTCACAGACCATAAAACCATCGTGAATGAATGGCAGAACAGAAGCGAGGTGCCGGCAAAAACCGAACTCTCTGACAGGATGAGCAAGGATTTAACCAAAAGAGGTTTTAAGTTTGTCGGAACAACAATTTGCTATGCTTTCATGCAGGCGGCAGGGATTGTAAACGACCACACTGTGGACTGCTACCGGCATTCAGAATGTAAGCACCTTGCCAAAAAATAATTACTCATGAAAAAAGTATTAATCGTAACCTATTACTGGCCGCCGAGCGGTGGAAGCGGAGTGCAGCGATGGCTGAAGTTCGTAAAATATTTTCGGGAGTTTGGGTGGGAGCCCGTTGTTTATACCGCCGAAAACGGGGAGTATCCGGTAATTGACCCCTCTCTTGAAAAAGACATACCCGCCGGAGTCACCGTACTAAAGCAGCCAATATGGGAGCCTTATCACCTTTACAAGGCATTTGTAGGACAGAAAAAAGAGGAAAGAATGATTATGGGAAACTTGTCTGAAAACAAAAAATCTTCTTTTCTTTCCAAAGTGGCTACGTTTATCCGGGGAAATTTTTTCATTCCGGATGCCCGTAAATTCTGGATTCGTCCTTCTGCCCGTTTTCTTACAGAATATATACGCAAAAATCCTGTGGACGTACTCATCACTACAGGCCCTCCTCACAGTATGCATATGATAGGCCTGAAAGTTCAAAAGAATACGGGGGTAAAATGGGTGGCAGATTTCAGAGACCCCTGGACTGCGATTGATTTTTATCAGGATTTAATGCTTACTCCTGTAGCTGACGCAATACACCGCAGTATGGAAAAGAAAGTCCTGAAAAATGCCGACGCGGTACTCGTTGTAAGTCAGTTAAGAAAATATCAGTTTGAAGAGATTTATGCCCGGGAGTATGAAGTGATTACCAACGGATACGATGAAACGGATATTCAGGGAGAAATTGAGCCGGACAATACTTTTTTTACCATTTCCCATATCGGACTCATGAATAAAGACCGTAATCATCCGGTATTCTGGGAAGCCCTATCAGAAATGGTCAGGGAGAATCCGGTTTTTGGCGAAAAACTGAAAATTCACTTTGTGGGAAAAGCCGATAGTTCCCTTAATCCGGTAATTGATGCGTACGGAATGCGGAACTGGGTGAGTTTTACGGATTATCTTCCGCACAAAGAAGTGGTGACCTTTCAGAAAAAATCCCATGTTTTGTATATCCCGGCAAGCAATGTATTCAGTGCCAAACTTCAGCTTCCTGCCAAATTGTTTGAATATATGGCGGTAAGAAGACCGGTTTTATGTATCGGACCGGAAGACAGTGATGTGGCATTCATTATAAAGGAGTCTCAGTCGGGTTATGTTTCTGATTTTAAGGATAAGGAAAAACTGAAACAACATCTTAACTTATTGTTTTCTCAGTATCAGAACGGGACACTCTCTGTTCAGCCCAAAGGAATAGAAAAGTACAGCAGACGGAATCTGACACAACGGATGGCGACACTTTTGAATAACCTTACCGGAAAGGGATAAAATTTTAGTACGTCTTTTTTTAGAAAAATTGCGTTAATTTGTGCTTTAATATTTCATTATGGTCAGATTAAAAGGTATTGTAATTTTTCTTTTTCTGTTTTCGGGTTTGTATTTTTCGGCTCAGGCCCAGCTTTTCGGCTCCAGAACAGATACTTCCGGAATGGTTTGGCGAATCCGGTTTAACCTTGACGCAGGCGTAAGTCCGCTTTCTACGGTAGTACGGGATAGTTACGCAGGAGAGTATTACCACTCCCCTACTCAAACCTGGCAATGGAAAACCTGGGATTCCACCCGCACCGGACTTCATAAGCTGCTGCCTCCTCAGGGCGTTACAACTCCCCGTATTCTACAAACGGTTTCCGGACAACTGAATGTTTCCATGAATTTTTTCAAGGATTTTTATCTGGGATTTAATTATACCCCCCTCATCATTCAGGATTATTCCAGTGCCGACTCCAATTCTTTTAATTTTTACAGAACAATCTCCCTTGTGGGACTGGGAACTTCTTTTGGATATGATTTTACCATGCCTTTTCATAAACGGCTCTCGCTTCAGCCGGTAATAAGCCTGGGGGGATATGCAGATGGTGGCGGAGAAGGGTATTACGAAGGATTAGGCAGTGAGTGGTTTAAGGAGGTGAGATTAGGGGTTACGTACCGGGCTTTTAAATACGATCAGCTCCGGATATGGGGGGCATGGAATCAGTTTTCATACCGGGAAAATCTGCCAAGCATTGTATTTCCGGATAAAAACAGAGTCGTAAAGTCCGATATTTCTTCGTTTTATATTGGTGTGGGATATGTTGTAAATCTGAATATCAAAGAAGAAATTGATGAATCGCCCAAGCCGCCTAAAGTGAAAAAAGAACGGAAGAAAAACAAGGAATAACCGGGGTAAACAAAGGAGCTACAGGCATTTTATAATAGAGAAGCGGTGGTTTCACCGTTTTTTCTTGATTCTTATAAAAATAAATGGTTACTTTGACCCTTGATTAATATTTTAAGGTTATGATGAAATTTCTTTTTGTTCGTTTGTTGCTGCCTTCTGTCATTTGCTTCGCTTTGATTTCGGGGTGTAAAAAGAAGGAGGAAACCGAGGCTGATTCTCCCAAAAAAGAGGAGACAAATACTTCTGTAAAGGAAAATAAAGCGGGCACTAAGGATACTGCCGCTCAGCCTCAGGCTCAGAATGGGGAGGAAAGAAGGTATCACCTGGATATGATTGAGCCGGATTCTGCCTCTGATTATGTTATCTTCCCGGTTTCGGTAATCATCTCAAGAGGAGAAGGGCAAAGAAAAGGGAAAATGGAAGTTCTCAAAGAGGAACTTTATTCTGTAAGAGGCTCCAAGGACTATAATCAGGTATATCAGAATGTGCTTTTCTTTAATTCTTCCACTCAGGAAATGAAGGCTTTGGACACATCAAACTCTATGGTTTTTACATCTATCCAACCGGAAAAGAAACTCAATGCTGTTTTTTATCATGTGATTGCAGTGGATCATAATAAAGATGGGAAACTGGACAATTCCGGGGATATCACTCAGTTATACGCTTCGGACAAAAAAGGAAACCGCTTTGCACCAATGCATCCGGTGGACGAGGCTTTCAACGGGATTCAGGTGCTCAAATCCCCGAATATTTTCCGGGTCAATACCACTAAGGATTTAAATGGAGACGGAAAATTTGAAGGCTGGGACGAAGCCCGGTATTATCAGGTTCGGGTGGGAGATACAATCAGCAGTACCCGTATCGGATTCAGTCCGGAGGTTATGCGGATTCTATCAAAATAATTTCAGCGGGTTTGATGTCGTTTCCTACGGGTTATCCTGTGCGGCTTTCTCCATTTTAACGATTGAAAAAAAGGAGGATTGTCTGGTTGAGCGATTGTATCCGGCCTGTTTTGGGATGAATCGTCATTTTTATACACTTATAGCTCATCATTTTTCAAACACTTCTAACTTATCATTTTTTTTGCACATGTTTCCGGAGGCATTTTTGCATTTTGTATGGAAAATCCTGTATTTTGATTTTAATCATCTTTTTACTACGGACGGACGGCCTGTAAGGATTCTCAAAAACGGGGTTCATAATCTGAATCAGGGTCCTGACTTTTCGGGTGCTGTCATACTTATCGGAGATACGGAATGGAGCGGAAATGTCGAGATTCATGTAAACAGCGGGGAATGGTATGCACATAAGCATCAGCTGGATGAGAAATATAATTCTGTAATTCTGCATGTTGTGTTCGCTACGGAGGGTAAACCGGTTGTGAGACAGGATGGAAGCGTGTGCCCGGAAATCGTCATCGGTAACCGGATTCCCGCCACGGCTTTTGAACGGTATGCGGTGCTGAATACGGCGAAATCGGGAATTCCGTGCGCTTCTCTGATTGGAGGGGTGAGTGATTTTCACCGCTTTGCATGGATTGAACGGCTGGGTATTCTGAGAATGGCCGAAAAGTTCGGAAAAATCAGTGACCGGAATGAATCGCTGATGAACTGGGAACAGGTTGCCTGGGAATTGATTATGCGCTATATGGGCGGCACACTGAACGGGGAGGTTTTTGAAAGAATCGCCGGAGGAGTGCCTTTTTCTGTTTTAAAAAAATATGCCCAAAATCCGCTTCAAATGGAGGCTTTGCTGTTTGGTTTTGTGTGGGACAGTACGGGAGAAAGTTTCCCGGAGGAAAGTGAGCCATATATCCGGAGTATCGCTGAAGAATACCGCTATCTGAAACATAAACATTCGCTCTTGCCACAGGCCGGGATTGGGTTTTCGTATTTTCGGATGCGCCCGGCTTCTTTTCCGGATATCCGCCTGGCTCAGGTGGTTCAGCTGGTAAGTCTTTATCCGGATTTGATGAGCTTGTTTTTACTTACGAATTTTACGGATTTTTTCCGCAGGGATATCGGGGTTTCTGAATACTGGCTCTCGCATTTCCGGGTGGGTGTTGTGTCAAAAGTTTCTTCTAAAAATATCGGAAAGGACCGCAAGGAGTCTTTAATCATCAATGCTTTTGTACCGCTTGCGTATGGCTACCGCTCTTTTCATGGAGTGGAGAGTGCGGAATCTCATCTGGAAGCGGTGCTTGGAAGTTTGCCCCCGGAAAAAAATGCAATCCTTGAGGGTTTTTCTGATCTGGGAATTCATGCGGCAAACGCCATTCAGTCTCAGGGCATTATTCATCTGAAAAAACAGTTCTGCGACTTAAAACGTTGTCTGGAATGTGGAATCGGTGCCAAAATTCTGAAAGGGTAATCCGGGAGGTATTTTTCCGGAGTGAGGAATTCTGTTTTTGTATCTTTCTGAAAAAAAGATTTTTCTTCTTACTTTTGCACCGGATTTTCTCACCTGAATAATAAATTCTCTGCCCTATGTGGTTACATTCGCTCTGTACTTCCTGCTTTTTTTTAAGAACTACCAAAAACGAAAGGGGGAGCGTTTTTTATCTGTGCGGAAAAAATAAAACGGACAGTCGTTTTTCCAAATATCCGGTTCAGCCGGTTACGTTTTGTCCGGGATATAGTCCCAAAAGTTTCACTGAAAATAAATCCAATGATGAATCCTGATAAGATTAAAAATATTTTGTTTGACCTGGGCGGGGTAATTTATGATATCGACCCGGCACGTACTCAAAAGGCAATCGAAGCGTTGCTTACGAATAAGGAAGAGGTTCTTTTTTACTCGAAATCCCGCCAGATTGAGGCGATTTCTCTTTATGAGATTGGGGCAATCGAAACGCCGGAGTTTATCGCTGCGGTCAGAAAGGAACTGAATCTCTCTGCTTCTGATGAGCAAATCACCGACGCATGGAATGCACTGCTCACCGGCCTTGTGGATGGCAGAGTAAAACAGCTGGAATCATTAGCCAAACATTATAATATGGCCCTGCTGAGTAATACCAACGCCCTGCATTTCGACGCTATTTGGGCAGACTGTCAGCCGGTTTACGCCCAAATGCAACGCTGCTTCTTCTCCTTCCAAATGGGCAAACGCAAACCCAACGCCGATATTTTTGAAACGGTAATCGCCGAAATGGGCTGGAAAAAGGAGGAAACTATCTTCGTCGAAGACTCCCCCCCCAATATCGCCGGAGCGCAGGCTATTGGTTTGCCGGTGTTTCCAATTCATCAGCTATCGGATTTTGAGCGGCTGGTGGAGAGGTTGATGGGGGGATGATTTAACAAAAGTAATTCGGAAGGGTTTAGATGGGGTGAATGGCAGACTTGACGCACTTTTTTGAATAGCCTCCGAGGGGGTGAGAAAGACACATTTGTGATACACAAACGTGGGCGTTGAGCGGGATAATACAGAAATCAGAAAAGGCTGTTTTCTGAAAAATGTTCCGGGGTTCATTTGGTATTATCCGATAGTAATTCTATCTTTGTATCACTTTGAATAAAATACAACTAAATATCAACGGCATTGCAATCTCATTTTCTGTTATTCTGGCAGGAATAGGAACGATAGTCAGTGCGACCTTTTTACAAAGTAGAAATGTATTCCAAAGCCTTTTGCAGTGGGCTTTATTTTCGGGGATATTGTTTATATTGTGGAAAATCACCTACTACTTTCGGGAGAAGACGGATTACAGATATATTGGCATTAGCCTTGCTTTTATTGTTTTTTTTGGGTATCTGAATACCTTACTTTTTCCGGAGCAGTTATTGTTTATCAGTTTTATAAGGCTGTTTATGCCGACCTTGCTGTTTACAATCTTACAACAGTATTTTTTGTCCAGAGAGCGAAGTGACAAATTGATGATTGAAAACCTCCAACTGAAAGCCGAAAGCTACAAAGCAGAACTAGAAAACCTAAAAAATCAGCTAAATCCTCATTTACTCTTTAATTCACTTACCACTTTACAAGCGATTATTCGTTCGGATGCCAAAACCGCCGAAAAATTCGTGGTTGAATTATCAAAAATATACAGGATTGCGCTCCAGAAAGTCAATCACGGGAAATCTACCCTCAAAGAAGAAGTTGAATTTATACAAGGGTTTCTTTTTTTGCAAAAAACAAGATTTGAAAACAGCATACATTACAAGATAGAAACAGAAGAAAAATCCACAAATTATTGTTTACCTACTTTTGCTTTGCAATTATTGGTAGAAAATTGCATTAAACACAATATCGTTTCTACGGAAAAGCCACTGTACATCCATATTTTTCAGGAAAATCCGGAAACAATTACCGTTACCAATAATTTTCAACCCAAACTTTCCAAAACCGAAGAGAGCGGAATAGGGCTAATCAATCTGAAAAGAAGATATGAACTGTTTGGGATTGCCAACGGAATCGTAATCGAAAATTCCGACACCCTCTATAAAGTAACCCTAACCCTTTTTTGAAAATGAATATTTTAATTATAGAAGATGAAATCAAAACGGCAAGGTTCTTAAAGGAGCTACTTGAGGAGCACGAAGACTGCATTGTAGTGGGAATTTGTGAAAGTATAACCGAAGGAATCGCCTATCTTAATAAAAATCAGGCAAAGTTGGATTTGATTTTCTCTGACATTCAGTTGTCTGATGGGAATGTTTTTGCCCTTTTTCAGGCTATCCGGATTACCAAACCGGTTGTGTTTTGCACGGCATACAATCAATATTTTCTTGATGCATTCAAAAATAACGGCATTGATTACATCCTTAAACCCTTTGAGCAAAAAGACATTGACGACACCCTTCAAAAAGTTCGCTCCCTTCGAATGGCGTTCAATACCGCTAATATTAATTATGAATTGCTACACTTGCCCGTAACGCAAAAGCATTATCAAACTTCTTTTATTGTACAATTCCGGGAAAAAATGATACCGGTACTTGTTTCCGATATTGCTTTGTTTTTTCTTGAAAATGAAAGGGTGTATGTGCTGAGAAAAAACGGGGAGCAATCCCTTGTTTTTAAAACCCTGGACGAAGTAGAGCAAAGTACAGACCCTGTGCAGTTTTTTCGAATCAATCGTCAGATGATTGTGAATCGCACTGCCATTAAAGAAATAGAACCCTACTTCAACCGCAAAGTGACGGTTAACCTTAGTCCAAAATTTTCTGAAAAACTAGTGGTAAGCCGACTAAAAGTAAGTGCATTTAAGCAATGGATTGAAAAGCCGGAGTAGCGGATTTGTTCAATTTAAGGTTTGTTTTGTTCAATTCGGGGTAGTATTCCTTTTATGGATTACTGCTTTTCCCGTCCTTTGAGAAAATTATTCTGAAAAAGGGTAGTGATTTTATCACGCGTTTTAACAGAAGATTCTATCAAGGTAAAAAAAATGAAAAGTAAAGGGTTGTTTTTTCTTATCCTGTTTGCAGGGGCTTTATTCGCCCAAAATAAGCCGGTTTCTCTTTCTTCTGTCGGGGAAGCACTCGCTTTGTCGGCGGCCAAGAACCCCGACCTGAATGTTTATATCCTAAAGCAGTCAAAAACACAGCAAGAAATAAAAAATGCAAACTGGGCTTATATTCCTTCAGTATCAGGGAGTTTCGGTTTGCAGTACAACATTGACCGTCAAACTTCTGCCCTTCCGGGAGAAATTTTTGGATTGCCAGGACAAACCAAAAACGTACAATTGGGGACAGATTATGTGTATAATACCGGCGTGGGTATTTCCCTTGATGTATTCAATATGCAAACAATCCTCCAAAACCGAATTGCCAGAATCAACGCAGAAATGCAGGGCGCTCAAACTCAAGCCTACGGACAACTTCTGAGAGAACAGACTGCCCTGTATTATTTCAGTGCCCTTATTTTTCAGCACTCAGTGGAAATCTATCAAAAAAATCTTCAGACATCGGATTCTATTCTGATGCTTTCCAAACAACGGTATGAAAATGGACTGACCGATTTATTTACTTATAATCAGGCAAAAATCGTGGTAAACAGCCTTCAGCAAACCCTAAGCCTGAATGAAAAAAATGCCAGGGATTATTTGTTTTTGTTGAAGAATTTATTGGGAATGGAGGCAGATACAGAGCTCATTCTGAATGAAGTAATTGCCGTGAAAGAGAATCCTTTGCCTGAAATACAGGGATTGAAAGCGGACAAAAACCTTGACGTTACCCGTTTGATGAAGAAACAGACGGAAGCAGATATTCAACTCAAAAAATCATTTTTTATACCAAAATTAAGCCTGAATGGTTATTGGGGATTTCAAAATCTAAGTAACGAGGCATTTGAGTTTGACTGGTCAAAGTATAATTATGTAGGGATAAACCTTGCGCTTCCGGTTACCAATGGATTTAAAAATCTGGGCAATCTCAAAATGGCAAAATGGAACGACCGGATTAATGCGCAGGTACTCCAAAATGAAACCGATAAATCCGAACTTAAAAATGCACAATTGATTTCAAATTACCGTTACGGATTACAACAACTACCGCTTTCATACAGTAATTATCAGCTTTCGCAGCAAAATGCCGCACTTGCGTTTCAAAAATATACAGAAGGGCTCATTAGTTCAGACAGTTACCTGAGGACTTATGAGGAGTATTTGAAATTCCAGCAAAATTATCTGAATACTTTATCTTCTGTTTACCTTTATTATTCCACGATTATTTCAAGACAATACTATGCAGACTAAAATAAAAAAATCTCTCGCCCTCGTAGCGATACTTCTTTCATTTGCCATGATGCGCTGCGGTAAACCCAATCCTCCGGTAAATGCAGAACGGAAAGACATAGTAGAAGCCGTTTTTGCAAGCGGTGCGATTGTTTATACCAATGAATATTTGGTTACGGCAAACACAGAAGGATTTATTTTGCAGAAAAACGTAAAGGAGGGAGAACTTGTAAAACAAGGAGAGTTACTTTTCAGGCTCTCCAATGATATTCAAAATTTACAATCTGTCAATGCGCTGATTAATTATCAGGAAGCCGTCGGCAATGCAGAGGATAATTCTCCCAAAATCGAGTTGCTGAAAAACCAAATAGTACAGGCAAAGCAGACTTTGATGCTTGATAAAAGAAATTATGAACGCTATCAGGAGGAAATCGTTACGCCAAAAATTCAGCAAATCAGCAGTCAGCTTATACAAGCACGCCAGGCATTGGAGATGGACAAAAAAAATTATGAACGCTACGAAACCCTGATTAAAACACAGGCTGTATCAAAAGTAGAATATGACAAAGTAAAACTTCAGTATGAAAATTCATTGAAGAATGTAGAAATTATAGAGAAAAACTTATCAGAAAAACAAGCGGCAACAGCAATGGATTTGGATAAAGTAAAAGTTCAGTATGAAAACTCCCAGCTTAATGTTGCAATTTTAGAGAAAAACCTGTCGGATATTAAAAATACGCTCTCTCAAAATGTTAAAAAAACCAAAAATCAGGTGGACATCCAAAAGGAGTACAGCGGGGATTATTCCATCTCGTCTATCATGGACGGAATCGTGCTATCTGTGTTTAAAGAAACAGGAGAACTAGCAAAAAAGGGGGAGCCTCTCTCCAAAATAGGGGCAGGGACTTTGATTGCCCGGCTTTTTATCTCGGAAGAGGATATTACCAAAATACAGTTGGGGCAAAAAACAGAAATGCAATTGAATACAGATAAATCCAAAGTTTATCCGGCCACAGTTTCCCGGATTTATCCCGCCTTTGATACCCGTGAGCAGGCCTTCGTCATAGAGGCTACTTTTACGGAGATTGTTCCTCAGTTAAGGCCGGGTACACAGACTCAGGCGAATATCGTTACGGGCGAAAAGAAAAATGCACTGATTATTCCTTCAAAATATTTATTCGCTGGCGATAAAGTTATGCTTGAGAATAAGAAGCAACAACCCGTTCAGGTCGGAATCCGAAACGCAGCATGGATAGAAATACTGGGCGGAATAGATGAAAAAACCAATCTCATTCTCCCTGAATCTAAATAAATTATGGTTACCAAAACAAACTTGAAAGTTGCCATAGCGCATCTTACCTCCCGGAAAAGACAGGCTGTAGTAGCGGTTTTAAGCGTTACTTTTGGGGTAGGGTTGTTTATCTTTATGAAAAGCTTTGTGGGGGGAATTAATGCTCAGCAGGCAGATTTGGTGTTTGCAAGTTCGGCTCACATTCGTATTTTTAACGAAGCCAACAGTCAGGTGCCCAATATCATTCCCAATACTGAGACGCAAGTGGTAAATGTGCGTAATGCCAAGGCAATTCAATATACCGAGGGGATTAAAAATGCAGAAAAAGTTATAGCGGATTTACAGCATAATCCTCATATCCTTTCTGTAACCGCTCAGGTAAATTTACCCGCTACCTTTAAAAACGGCTCGGCAAAAACGGGAGGCGTTCTCTCAGGGGTGGATGTTGTGAATGAAGACCTTATGTTTGGAATGAAAAAATTTATTCAAAATGGAAGTTGGGAAGAGCTGGACATAAGTAATAATCATATCGTTATTGGAAGAGGGATGGCTGAAAAGCTCAATTTGACCGTAGGTAGTATGATTGCCGTCACAAGTGCGGATAACGTTTCCAAAAATTTCAAAATCGTTGGCATAGTCTATTCCGGTACGACCGCAGTAGATGACAATAAAGGGTTTATTAAAAAAACGGCGGCACTTCAACTCAGTAAAAAAAATCAGAACTACGCCACTGATATTCAGATCAATATCAGAGATTTTGAGCAGGCAATGGAAATCGCCCTACCGATGAAGCAGGAGGTAGCCTATAAGGTTGAAAGCTGGCAGGAGTCCAATCAACAACTGGTTACTGCTAATAACTTAAGAAACATGATTAGTACCGTGGTGCCGCTTGTGCTTATCATTGTAGCCGGTTTTGGGATATACAATATTATGACAATGACGGTCAATGAAAAAATAAAGGAAATCGCCATTCTTAAAGCGTTGGGTTTTGGAGGGAAGGATGTCATTCAAATATTTCTTACTCAGGCAGTACTCATCGGAATCGTCGGTGCTGTAACGGGGATTGGCCTCGGTTACCTTATCTCAACGATTATGAGTAAGTTGCCTATAAGTTTAGGTACTGCCAATCATTTGATTATTCTCTTTGAACCCAAAACGTATATGCTGGCTACTGGAATCGGGTTAATTATTACCATCATAGCGGGTTATCTGCCGGCAAGAAAAGCCGCAGGCGTGGACCCCGTTCAAATTATCAGAGGTTAATATGGAAAATCTGGCATTGTCTGTAAAAAATATTAATAAATACTTCCACGACCCGGAAACCTTTCAGGTGCTCAAAGAGGTTTCCTTTGAGGTAAAGAAGGGGGAATTTCTGGCTCTTGTCGGGAAATCCGGCTCAGGAAAATCAACGCTCTTATATGTTCTTTCTACAATGGATACGGATTTTACCGGTAGCCTTATCATAAACGGTACGAATCTCGAAGGAAAAACCCAAAACGAACTTGCGGCTTTCCGGAACGAACACATCGGTTTTGTGTTTCAGTTTCATTATTTGCTTCCTGAATTTTCGGCAATAGACAACGTTATGCTTCCTGCGATGAAACTGGGAAAAAAATCCCATGAAGAAATAAGGGGAGACGCTATGCAAAATTTAATCCTTTTAGACCTCAAAGAGCAAGCGGAAAAACCGGCAAGCAAACTTTCCGGGGGACAACAGCAAAGGGTTGCAATTGCGCGTGCTTTAATCAATCAGCCCGCCATCATTATGGGAGACGAGCCTACCGGAAATTTAGATTCCAAAAATGCAAAAGGAGTATTTAACATTTTCAAACAACTCTGTAAGGAAAAAGGACAAACAATCATTGCCGTTACGCATGACGATGATTTTGCCGCCAACTGTGACCGGATTATTGAAATGAGAGACGGGATTTTATTCAGTTGATTGATTTTCTTTCTGGATTCGTACCCATTGGAAAAGGGAGAGTGTATTTTCGTTCGGTCATAAGAAGTAATAAAATCTATAAAGCTCCCAACTACAAAAACTACCCCTTCGTCCAAAGAAAACCTGTAGTGCTCAAACCGATAATCAAAAAAAAGCAAAAAACAGGTTATCAACAAGTTATATTCAGATAGCGGCAACTTTGGTTATGTATTTGAAGGGGTTTGGCCAGTCGTAAGTGCCAAGTACAGAATAAATCTCCTGGAGTTATCTTCTTCTTTGGGTTCCCGGAATTGGAGAAAGAGATACGCATGAGGGAATATTTAAGGAAATTGGGGGGTATTGGGGTGATAGATATCCGGGGGGCTAAGGCTATGTGTGTGTTTTTAGTAATTTATTTTAATCTATTGATAATCAATTACTTTTTAAAGAAAAGCATTCTCGTTGTGAATAAAAGCATAGTCATTGTTGAGAAAAGCATTATCATTGTGAGTAAAAGCATAGTCATTGTGGGAGTTTTCATTGTGATTGCGGATAAAAGCGTGGTCATTTTTGACATTTTTAGTATGGTTGTTGATTGTTTTAGTAGGGTTGTTAAGGTTTGCATTCGTGTTTTTGATGATTTCAGTGTCATTTTTATGGGTTGTATGTTGATTATTTCAGTTCTCATGATAATTTTGAGTAAAAGTGTGTTTGTTTTTAGTAATTTCAGGTTCATTGCGGGAGGGAGAATGAAGTTTGGCAGATAAAACAGCAGGGAATTTATTTTGTGATGGAGGTTTATTTAAGATTCAATGATGTTTCCGGTAGCGTTGATGATGAATATTCCGGGTTTAATGGCGTTCCTGTTTGGTTGATTGATGTTTCCGGTGGCGTTGATGATGAATATTCCGGGTTTAATGGCGTTCCTGTTTGGTTTAATGATGTTTCCGGTGGCGTTGATGATGAATATTCCGGGTTTAATGGCGTTCCTGTTTGGTTTGATGAGGTTTCCGGTGGCGGTTGATGATGAATATGCTGGATTTAATGGCGTTCCTGTTTGGTTTGATGGGGTTTTCGGTGGGGTTGATGATGAATATGCTGGGTTTAATGGCGTTCCTGTTTGGTTTGATGGGGTTTTCGGTGGGGTTGATGATGAATATGCTGGGTTTAATGGCGTTCCTGTTTGGTTTGATGAGGTTTTCGGTGGGGTTGATGATAAATGTGCTGGGTTTAGTTGCGTTCCTGTTTGGTTGGATGGGGTTTTCGGTATCCTTGATGGTGGATATTTGAATTTTGATACCATTCCTGAAGGGTTGAATGCGATTCCGGGGGATTGTAATGACGAATACTTTGGAATCGATACCGTTCCAAAAGGGTTGAATGGGGATTCCGGAAGTGTTAAAGACGGATAATTGGGCTTTGATTCCTTTTTCGGAGGTTTGAATGGGGTGAATGGCAGACTTGACGCACTTTTTTGAACAGTCTCATGGCAATTTCAGCGTCTTCTTTTTTTATCCAGCAATTCTGCTGCAATGTCTGCAATCTCTTGCACTTTTCGGGCTTTTAAGATAGGGGGTTGCTTTTTGACGTCAGCCATAAGGGTTAGTTTATTAAGTAAACTTTTGCTTAAATTGAGTTCTTGCCGGGCAAGTCGCAAAAGGAAATCGTTTTTTTCGGCTTCTGTTAATTTTGCGATTAAATCCGGTAAATCAAGCATATTTTCTTTGATATCCTGACTAACTGTAGCTGCTGCCTGTATCCATTCCTCCGGTAAGCCTAAAAAACTGGCAAAACACTGCAAGTCAGCATTTAATTGATTTAAGCCTGCGGGGACAGGCGGTTCACTTACCTTCCTCTTTATTGCCAGAACGCGCTCTACGCCCTCTAAGTTCTCCCATTCTGATTGTTGTCCATCCTCTTGTTCATAGTAATCTTCATCAAAATAAGCCTGCGAATATTCGGAATGAAAATAAAGCCATGCTATATATAAGGCCCTATAATCTCCTTCCATAATTGCATTACGAATGCCTGTCATATCTGAAAGTATTGAACTGTCCTCTTCAATCCACTCATCATATCCTCCCTCTTCTACACTTTCACTAAAAATTAGCAATATATGGTTTTTATCGCTTTTAAGCTCAATATTATCGGAAAAAGTATAGGGAATAATGGCTTTTTTGTCAATACTGCCTAATGGAAAGCGAAAAATAAGTTTTTTTATCCCAAAATTTGCCCAATACAGCATGGCATCAAAATACTGAAAGGTGACCTTTTCTTCATCTTGCCGAAAGTCGCCATAAGAGTATGTAAAGACGGCTTTATGGCTACTCACTTTAGCCCGGCTCGACCATTTATTGATTTCTGCCCGCTCTTCTGCTGTCAAAGCACGGTCAATGGTCTGAAATTCATATACCTGATATTCGCTCATACGTTATGATTGTGGAATTGTGTTTTGTGTAGCTAATGTAAAAACAACCCTGTCTATTCTTTTGTTTGAATAATCTTGTCTGAATTTTGCGCCTTTTTGTGCCTTCATTAACGGATTTTTTTAGCAATATTGTTGTTTTCGTAAGCCTTGGATACTGCTTTTTGTTGATTCTCCGTAGGAGGTGTTTTGCAGAACTCTTGCGGGGAATGGGGGAGAGATGTCAGAATGACTTTATTTTATAGTTCCCGTAAGTCGCCCTTCGGGTGACTTACGGGAAGGAGGCCCGGGTAAGCCAAAGACATTTTTATCCTGGAAATTGAAACCAAAAGTCTCCTAAAATAGATTTTTTCGCATCTTCTAAATTTAGCCCCTCTGCCGTTGTCCACCACTGCTCTGTATGCCGAAAATAGGCCAAATTAAAAGTAGTATTACTTGTACATTCAATTCGTACATTTTTATATTCATGATAAGGCAGAGTTGCCCCCTCTCGCGCATCGCGTTGATTGTAGGTGATATATAAGAAATTACGATACCATTTAAACTCAACCGATATCGGGTACAAGCCCAAACTTACGTCATTCTCATGCGTTTCCGCCTTGCAGTCCTTTGCTTGAAACTGCTCCAGTACTTCTTGAAAACCTGCCTCTATTGCCTCTTTATTAAGAGAAGAAGCATTTAATTTGGGCTTGGTTGGCGCCCAGCCCCAAACCGCTTTTTTCTTTGACTTTGCCATTTGTATTTTTTGTGTGAGTGTGGTGACAGGAAATTATTTTGATTTGTGATTACAATTTTGTTTTTTAGGGATGAAATTAATTTGAGTAGATATATCTTCTATCCACTTTAAACGGGCTAAATCGGTTTCAACCTTTCCTTTAGGTACCTTTAATCCCATCCTTTTAGGGAACCCAAAGTTAATCTTAGGGTAGGGCTTGTTTCTGGATTTCTTTTGGTATTCCTGTCATTATTTGGTGTGGCTTTATTGATTCTGCAAAAATAAGAAATTATTTATTACAGAGCGTTTTTTTTGAGTAAGCAGGTAAATACTGCAGGAATTGCTTCATTTCTACCCGTTTGATTCTTGCTTGTTTTCGCGATTATGTTACTTTTAGTGGCTGTCTGGTGGTTTGGAGACTCATTTTATGATTTCTGGGAAGTAGTGTTTTGGGTGGGTTACGGGAAAGGGGGAAATGATTTATGGGAATTGTTTGTGAATAATATATTCCATTCATCCCTTTTTTTCTTAAATGGAGTTGAATTCTGAAGTATCTATAGTTTTAAATACCAAAATATGGTTTAAAAAATACTGTTATCTGCCACCCCTCAAATGATATTTAATCCAGAAAGTTAAACTTCTTCCGTATTTACTCCTCAATAACTTTATACAAAAGGCTAACCGTAAGGTTTGCGGTTGGAAAAACACCACGCTTATAGGGAATCATACCTCCTCTAAGGTTAAAACCCAGTCCCCACGGACGTAGTGCCTGAGTTAATTCATAATTTCGGGAAAATTGTTTGTCCTGATAAGGAAAAAAACTTCCTCCCAACCCTCCCGAAAAGCTGAAAGTATGAGTCGGTTTTGTACATTTCTCAAGGCAATCGGGAATAAATCCTTCTGCAATAATTTGTGGCTTATTATAGAACATATATTGGTAATATACACCGGCACTTACATATATTCCTTTGGAAGACTCCTTAAAGTAGTAACGGGCCTCAGGATGAACCATGAAAAAATTCACTGCCGTTTTGTTTTTTTTCTCAAGAAATGGTAAGGGGCGAGAATAGCATATTGGATGATAGACACGCCAGTATCCGATATCTGAAGCTATAGACCATTTGTCTTTGAAACCGTACTCTCCCCCAACAGATGCAAGGAAATTTGCCGGAATATAAATACTCATACCCGAACGCAAAGTTACAGGATGAGGGACTATCTGAGCCTCTATCTTTATTACTGAACTCAGCAGTACAACTAAAATGAAAAATGTGAGCTGTTTCATCATTTGATTCTTTTGAATAAATTGAAAGCCAGGATTTCCAACGAAAAAAGTAACCCTTTAGTTAAGTATTACATTTTTCCCTTTCTCAAAAAACTACTCGCAAATTATAACAAAAGTAGAATAATCATCTGAGAAATAAAAATAATATGTTTTATTTTTTCGCTCATTCTTGTTATAACCCCTGCAATTAAACACCAACAAAATCGAATTAAAGGTCGAAGCACTGATAAAACACCTTGTGAGTGGTTACATTGAATTTATTCCTACTTAATCGGCTCAAAAATAATTTAAAAAAAAACTCATTAAAATAAGCGAAATTTTATTTTGTAAACGAAAGTGTACCCCATTCATTGGACAGTAAAAACTAAACTTGGAAGGTACTGGTTCTGGGTTTTTGGGTGGTGTTGCTGTGCTTAAATACCAACAAGAGTGAGGTATATCCCATTCATTGGACAGTAAAAACCAAACTTGGAAGGCACTATTTCTGGGTTTTTGGGGCTAAGATTGAATGGAATGAGGGGGATAAAATATAAGAATATTAAACACTATTTTATACTTCTTTCGTATTATCTTCTCCAAACCATTCTCTTGCTCTTGCTAAAACGTCATCTGTTGGATTGTAATAGTAAACAACTAAGTTTTTCTTTGCTCTTGTGCAGCATACATAGAAAAGTTTTTGGGTGCGTTTGAATACACTTATTCTACTTTTGGCATCTTTTATTCTCTTTTCATTAGTTTTCGACTTTTGTTCTTCTCCTCTTAAATTTTGTTCCAATCCTATTATGCTATTTTCAAATAAATCCTTAAAATTATATTTACTCCACTTCCCATTATCCATGACAATAAATACATTGTCAAACTCGTCGCCTTTAATACTATGCTGAGTAGAATAGATAGTATATCCTTCTATGTAGTTGTATAAATTTACTACTTCTTGATATGGCACTTTTCGCACTTTTTCATAAATATGCTCATAATATTCGTTTTTTGTGATAAACTCTTTGAGTCTATCCTTCTTCTTCCAAATATTTTGACTATCGAATAAGTCTATAACTTCTCCTATTGTTTTATTATTTGTATCAACTAAGCCCTCTATATTTTTCTTTAAGGCTATAAGATGTTGTTGCTTAATGACTTTTTTATCATTATCTTCCTCAGTTATATTTTTCCAAAAATCTGTTTTTTTGATAAACTCATTATGCCTATTGGTTGAATAGAAATCAATACACTCCTGAATATCAAATAGATGTTGAATTAAAGGATCTCTTTTTGAACCCTTTTTTTCATCTTCACTATCAATCTTTTTCCCTTTGACAAGGTTATCCTTATCAATACGAATTTTATTCAACTCCTTAAAAGTCCATTTTTTTACTATATCGAAAATAGCCTTGTTTTCCTCTAATGCTATATATTCAGATTGATTTTTGGTCATTGGGAAATCTATCAATACCTTTTCAAGAGTAACATCTTCATCTATTTTAATTTCTTTATTATTAATATTATCTCTATATTTTAGGATTTGGTCTTTGTCGTAAATTTCCATTAAACGAGGAAAACCAACTTTTGGCGCAATCAAATTATGCGTAAGGTATAATTCTTTATTTGTTGATTTACTACCATCTTCATAAGTTTCTATTGGGAAGTTAAAATATCGTTCTTTTATTTTTTCAATGTCTTTTTCAGTTTTTGACCATACAAAAGTAATATTTCCTTCTACTCCATAATTAGGTGCTTCTTTATCGCCAGCGTGTTTCTGCTTAAGATTATCTAATCTCAACTGATTTGCTAAATCAATGACAATTTGTGGATTTCTTCTATTGTCTTCTTTGGGTACTTCTTTAATTGTTTCTTCTTCAATGAATGTCTTAACATCTCCAACACCCTCATCATAAATCGCTTGCATAGAATCTCCAAATAACCCAATGAGGCATTTCTCTGTGTAAGGATATAAAGAGGTTAAAAAAAGTTCTATCACTTCTTTTGATGTATCTTGGTACTCATCTATAAAAATAAAATCATATTTGTCTGACAAAATGCGAGCAAGTAAGGGATAATTTTCGACCATATATTTTGCAAGCATAACGACCTCCTCATGCGAAACAGTGCCTTTCTCTAAGTCTTTCCATTCTTTGTATTCTATCTTTGTAATATCATTTATAGGCAATGGCTCGCCTTTGTAATAGTTTATCTCTTTCTTTTCCACTAATGTAACAAGAGCCTCTTTCAAATTCTTTTGATATTGTTCTATATTGTCCCACAAAAAACTATGTATTGTGTTCACATACAGATTCTCAAAAGGCGCACGCCCTTTGATTTCATTTGTTGCAACATTTGTATAAGTAATACAGGCTACTTTTGCCAAAGGATTTTCAGCATATATTCTTTTTAGTACTTCTACTAATGTATAAGTTTTTCCACTTCCTGCGCCACCACTTAGCAAGAAATTTTCTCTTTTTTGGATATGTCCAAAAATTTTGTCTAATTCGTTCATTGTCTTAACCATAATAAGCCTTGTTTGATATAAAAAGGAATCTGCCAATTTTCAAAATTTTCGCCACCAAAGTAGAGAATGTCTAAGGCAAATGCGGATTTGTTATCATCACTAATACAATCTCTTGCTAACTCATAAGGATTTTTATCTGGATTAAATTGTTTGCGATTTTTTAATCCTTTAAACTTTTTTTTGTTTTCTTCTATAAATTTGTAATTGACATGAATAAAAGCATCTTCAAAACTTCGGGGATGATAATTTATGTCTTTTATTACCTCTTCAA
The DNA here is from genome assembly GCA_019695295.1 of Bacteroidia bacterium. Taxonomy (GTDB): domain Bacteria; phylum Bacteroidota; class Bacteroidia; order J057; family J057; genus JAAFHL01. The sequence goes on from JAIBAH010000006.1 coordinate 36,271, forward strand.
GTTGATATGATACTAAAACTTTATTTTCCATAATGGTTCTATCTTCTTTTGAAAACTTTTTTAGTTGGTCTAAATCATTTGTTTTTAAAAATCTTTTAATGGAACTATTGCTACTTAATTCGCCTTCAGCAACGGGGCGTTTTAGATAAGCAAATTTTTCACTACTGTCTTCGTTAAATTTTCCTGTTTTAACTTTTTTCACTGAATCTAAATCCGTAATAATCAATACTTTTATTCCTAAAAACTTAATAAACTCCTTAAAAATATGTGCATAAGCCCCTGCTTCTACAATCGAAATATGTTGCGAAAGTAATGGTATTGTATTCTCATCTTTATATTCAATATCCATTTTTTTCATCATAGCAGGTAACAATATTCTTTCTGTATCGCCTTCTATAAAAATCGCTTTATCTGCAAAAAATAATTCTGCTTTATTCAAAGTCAGATACTGTTTTAAGAATCGAAAATTTTGCTCTTTTATGGTTTCATTCTTACTATTTTCATTTTTAGGTTTTAAGGCTTTTAAGTTTTTAGAAACAATGCTTTTACCTTCTTTGCGAAAATATTTTATGTCCTCAAAATCACTTTTAGAAACAATATGAGGGGAATGTGTGCTAATAATCGTTTGGGCATTTTTTAGCCCTTTTTTGTTTTCTTCTAATAGTTTTTTGATATTTTCAATAAAAATATGCTGCATTTGTGGGTGTGTATGTGCTTCGGGTTCTTCAATAAAAATCATATTTATATCAGCTGGTTTTGCTTTTTTAAAACCCATAAATAGCATTTCTATTTCAAAAATCATATTTATCAGGTTCATATAACCTAATCCATTATAATCTTCTGGCAATAGGTTGCCGTCCTGATTGTACACCACAGAAGTATTCTCTCTTAAAAGATTTCTACCTTCTAAAGTTGATTTAATGGTAATAGTAGAGTCATCTGTCTTGACACCACCAAAGGTTCCTACTTTACCTAAAATGGTTTCAAATAATGCCTTATAAACGCTATTAAGTTCGCCATCTGCTTTTTTTAACTGCTCATTCAATCCTTCTATCTTCTCTTGTATTTTTTTCACCTCGTCATCTCTTTCTATTTCCTCTTTTTTAAAATTAGAAACTTTGTCATAATATCTCGAAGAAGCATTAGAAAGCGTCTTATCATTTCTGCGATTCGAGCCTGGTTGATTGTTTACAGCTCTTTTGGCATGAATACATTGAAAATTAATGATATTTGATACCTTACTTTTTTCAAAATTTATTTGATTTTCTTCATTATTCGGTTCTATTGCTTTTACATAAATCTGAAAGTAATCTGTATAGTGTTTTCGCAGAAAATCTTTTATCTCAGCCTTATTTCCTTCAATATCTTTTTTTAATTCTACTAATTTTTTGTTCGTTATTCCATACTCAAAACGCAAAATAACTTTATTATTAGTGGGGTCTAAATTTAACATGAGTAAAGAAATATTAGTCAAATCATCCTCATTATCATACTCAATATGCAAATCAAGTGTAATCGCTAATACTGTTTTAATTGGCTCTTTTTCTTTTGTTGGAACTTCTATCTTTTGAATAGTTTCTACAATCTTTTCTTGATAACCTATATTAAAATCATCAAAAGCAAATGTACTGCCTCCTTCTGGCGCAGCTAAAAACCTTTCTAACAAAGAAAGAAAAGAAGTTTTCCCACAATTATTTTTACCAATAATAAGAGATAAATCATCTTCTAAATCAATGGTAAAATCTTTTAGTAATCGGTAGTTTTTAATTTTTATTTTTGAAATTTTCATTGGGGTGTTAATAGTTAAATAAATATACAATTAAACGCAAATTTAATAAAACAAATTTAGTAAAATCAAATATTAAGTAAAATATTTTGTTACAACTCCAAAAAAACACATTTAAGCATCATTTGATTGTCACAGCCCACAAATTACAATTCTTCCCCCTCACAAAAAAAACCACAAACAGACAAACCCTCATACTTCACTGCACCCTCCCCACCGGATACAGCCCATGCGTTTCCTCATAATAAACCGAATGCTTATACACCCATTCCAGTTGAGCTTCGCCAGAGGCGGCGAGTTTGGGGTCGGTGGTTTTGGCGTTTTCGAGTTGAGTACGTAATTCAGGGTTCCTACGGAGGAGGTCGGCGGCGAGGTCTTCGAATACGTAGTCGGAGAAATGCTCTTTTTGCTGGAGGATACCATCGAAGAAGCCCCATGCGAAGAAAGAATCGGTGGCCTGAGGTTCCAGGGTTTCCAAGATGTATCGTTTGAGGGGTTGTGCGGTGGGAATGAGTAAATCTCCCTGATGAAACAAAACCTGCCGGGTGACCGGTTCTACTTTGACATTAGAGTGAAGGTATTTGCCTTCATAAGGGCGGGAAGTAGTCTGAAAATCCCGGATATAATACATTTCCACCGAAATAAGCGAATCCTTTTGCAGCGTGCGGAATTGAACGCCGTTTGCCGCTAGCCTTTCCCTAACCTCCCGGTAAGCCTGCGGAAGAATATAAAACTCCGGAATTCTGATACTCAGGGTTGGTTTAAAAACATTCCAGAAAGGAATTTCCTTATCATAGGGAAGCGAGCGGTCATAATACAAGCGGTCAAAACCCGAAACCTCACTTTTTTTATATTTAGCTTCGTATCCCTTAAAACGGATACTATCCCGCTGATTTTCATCCAGTACCCACTGAACCGGAAGTTCCTTCGCCTCCATCGTTTGCCGGATTGCGGCCTTACGGACGGTCATCAGCTCAGGCCCGTGAAGGTGAAGAAACCCAATCGCAGATTCCATAAATGCGTAGGTACTCCAGACCCTGTCCGGAAAAGGCTTGAGCATATGCGTTTCCGGCATAAACCCAATTGTATGATGCAGGGCGGCATATCCCGTAGAGTAACGCGGATGATCCATAAAACCATAAATTCCCCCGTCAGGGCTGCCATCCGAATTGACATACGGAATCATTTCCCATTTTTTGCTTTCCATCTCCCTGTACAAGAAAGGAAGCAATTTTCCCTCTAAAAAAGCCCCCAAATCCGGAGCGATTTTATTATGCTGAGTGGGAATCAGCGTCATCGTATAGGGATAATCTGCTCCGTTAGAGGTGTGATTATCAACGAATAAGTCTGGACTCCAAACAGCAAAAATCCGGTTAAAAGAAAGCGCATTCAAGCTACTGCATTTTATAAAATCCCGGTTCAGGTCAAGATTTTGCGCATTCCCCCTAAAACCATACGCCTCCGGGCCATTTTGATTGGCACGGCTGAAATTCCCTCTGTTCAGGCAGCCGTCCACATTATATACCGGAATAACCACAATCACAATATCCCGAAGCATATCCCGAAACCGGGGTGCACATAAATCCCGGAGTAACATCATCGTAGCGTCGATACCTTCGGGTTCTCCAGGGTGGATTCCGTTATTGATAAAAAGGAGGCATTTATTTCTTTTTCTTGCGTCTTCCGGCGTAAACACCCCTTCTGTGGAAAAAACAACCGTATGAAGTGGCTTTCCCGCATCCGTTTCCCCGGATTCCTGAAGAGAAATAAAGGGAGACGCACTGGCAAGTTTTGTATAAAAATCGACGATTTCCGGATAAGTAGCCGTTTTGGAAGAATCTTTTTCGAATGGAGTAATAAGAGAGGTTTTCATATTAACCGAATTTTTTTGAGGAAGATGACAAGAAAATAAAAAACATAAAAATAAGCCCTTCAGAAAGTAAAATTTATTCATAAATACTTAGAATTTGCTTAGAAAGTATGAAAATTTATATAAAAATTAAATCAAGCTGCAAAAATTGCTTAATTTTACTAAAATTTCAGCAATATGTTAAAAAAATATACGCTCACCGCCATTTTTATCGGACTCAGTGGATTGATTTTTGCGCAGCAATTAAAAGGGTTTTATTCTGAAGAGCACGTATTTACCCCTGTATTTTCCTATGCACAGTTAAGTATCAATGAACAAAATCTGAAAACCATTCCCAGACTATCTCTTTCGGCAATGCACCGCATTCATTACGGATGGAAAGTCTTTGGTTTTTCTGGCGGGTTAGGGGCAAGCAACCTTGGTATCATCACCCAACCCAATGACAGCACTATCCTGAAAAGGAGAGTTTACAGTCTTACACCCGAAGCAGGCATTCGGTTTGGGTTTCCCAAAGCAGGGATTTTCATGGGACTTGCAGGCGATGTCCCCATTCATTACAAAGAAAAAGAAATCACGGGCAAGCGAAAAATCAGGACTACAGAATTTTTCAGCGATAAAATCAGTCGGTTTATCCCTTCCGCTTATGCCGGACTAAGTTTTCATTATTTTGAAATCCGGGCACAATATTTACTGGGAAATTTTTTCAGTAAAAAGAATCCGGCTTTCCTCAACACGAAAACAGACATTCTTAATATCGCGCTCTCTTTCAATCATTTATATTTTCAGCAATTTTTTAAAAACCTCGGAGGAGGCAAAAAATATGATGAGTATCCTAAACCGGAAACAGAGGAGAAAGACAAAGACATCCGAAAAACTGCGTTGTAGGGTACAACCTTTCGGAGAAAAAAACCCTCTTGAGATTAACAATGTAATCTACAGTTTCGTTTAATATTCTAACGGCTTTCAGCACTCATTATATTTATGTATAAAATCATCTTATCTTTTCTTTTGATTCTTTCCGGGTTTGCGGCTTATTCTCAGGGAGTAAGACCTACAAAAGAACAGAATGACAGCGTACCGGTATTTCAATTTTCCGGAATGGTAATCGGGCAGAAATCACAGGAAGCGATTCCCTACGTTCAGGTTCAGGTAAATCACTCCAAACGAGGCGTAATGGCCAACGGAGAAGGATTTTACAGTATCCCCGTTACCCTTGATGACACCCTCTATTACTATCACGTAGCCTACCGGCCTACCAAACTGATTGTCAGAAAATATCTTCAGGAATACAAAGGCAGTTACTCCCATTATATTTATGTGGTAAATTATATGAAAGAGGATTCCTTCTCGCTGAAAACCGTGTATATTTACCCCTGGAAAAACTATGACGAAGTAGTCACGAGTATCACCAATATGCCAACCGACCCTTTTTCCCCTGACGCGATTGCAAGAGATAACCTTGACCCTAAGGTAATGGACGCAATTATGGCTTCCCTCCCCAAGGACGCAGATGAAAGAGTGGTAGTGGGAAGACAGATGTATTATGATTTTTACCGCAGAAAAGACCTTATGCCCACCGTCGGGCTCGACCCCGTAGCAGCGGTGCGCCTGTTGCAGTATGTGGTACAGAAAGCCAAGGAAAAAAGAAACAAAGGATTGAATTACTGGGAGGAATAAATGCAGTTTCAGAAAATCATTAACCAAAAAGAAGCAAAATCCCATCTCCTGCACTCCGTTAATGCAGGGAAATTGCCGCATGCACTCCTGATATGCGGGAGTGAAGGAGTAGGAAAATTAGCTTTTGCAGTAGCAATTGCTCAGTATATGAACTGCCTGAATCCCACGGAAACAGATAGTTGCGGCACCTGTGCTAACTGCCAGAAAATCAGTCAGGGAATACATCCTGATGTGCATTATATCCTGCCGATTATTTCCTCTACCAAAAACGGGCGGGCTTTACTCACAGAAGATTATTTTGAAGAATTCCGCACCCATTTTTTTTCCCATCCCTATTACGGATTCGAAGAGTGGCAGCAATCCCTTGACGGAGACAACAAACAGCTGATGATCAGTGTGCATGAGATGCGGGAAGCCAAAAGAAAACTATCCCTCAAATCATTTGAAGGAAAAAGCAAAGTACTGATTATCTGGAATATAGAAAAAATGAGGGTAGAAGGAGCCAATGCTTTTCTCAAACTATTGGAAGAGCCTCCCGAAAAAACCCTCATTCTGATGACGTGTACTGACCCTAATAAAATTCTGACCACCATCAACTCCCGGTGTCAGCGGGTATATCTCAACCGCCTCAGCCCGGACGATATAGAGACTTACCTTTTACAGTATAAAAATATAGACGAAGGCCGCGCCCGTGAAATTGCACGAATTGCCGACGGAAATATCCAAAATGCAAAGGCCTATTCAGAAGCCGCCGGACAATCGCTGCACGATGCCTATGTAAAGTGGCTGAGAGCGGTGTACAGAGGCAGTTTCAATGAAATCGTCCACGAAATAGAGCCTGTATTCAAATCGCCCAAAGAGTTTCAGAAATCGTTTGTAAGGCTTGCCATAAAGCAAATCCGCGACTCCTTTTTATTTCATTTATCCCTTGATAAAATCGCATTTGCAACTGAAGAAGAAGCTGCTTTTCACCGGAATTTTGCCAAACTGCTGAATCCCTCCAAATCGGAAAGAATCCTGACAGAGCTGGAAAATGCCCTTCGGTATATCACCGGAAATGCCAATGCACAGCTTGTATTTACGGCCTTGTCCCTGAAAATCTACATTGTTCTGAGAGAAAATTAAAGTGCTGATTTCTTGTCTGCTGTTAAAGCATTCAAGTTTATCGGTCTTTATCATGAATAACGCCAGTTTAACCCTGGATTTTGCTTTAACCACAGCGAAACCATTTCCTTATCTGTATTATCAGGATAAACATTAAACCGTTTACGGGCCTGAACAATAGACTTGCCACTTACTTCTATGGTAAGCAATCTTCCTGTTTCTACCGATTTCCCCTCTCTTATTTCATAAGTACGAAGGGAATAGATTCGGATATCTCCCTGAAAACATCTATAGGCATAGGAATACACACAATGACTCATCTTCGCACTCTCATCCGTTAGGGCAAGAGAATCGGTAAGTTCAATGATTTTATACACCACCTCTCCCTTCTGATGATTCAGCGGTTCCAGACCTCCCTGTTTCCACTGATAGTACTGCTGATATCCGTAACGATACTGAACGTGCCAGGCCTCCATACGGGTTACAAGGCTGTTCCAGCTTCTGCCTTTAAGGGAATAGGTTGGATTTTGTCGGTATTCATGGTTAATATAATCAATCATCGGTCCGATTTGGGCTAAATTCTCTCTGCTCAGGCCGGTTTCGCTTTCCTTTGTTTTGAGAATATACAATAACATATCCCAAAGTTCCTGGGTAGCAGGTACCGCCTGAGTGTTTAAAATAGTATTGAGCACCAGATCAGAAACAGCAGAGCCTTTCAGGTATCCGTATTTGATTGCGGAATGAAAACTACTGCCTTTGGGAGCTACCATAAACCACTGTGCCATTTTTTTGGTCAGACGGAGATAAGGCTGTCTGATTTCCGTTATATTTTGTCCATTGGCAAGCGCACAAAACCATTCTGTGTCTTCATCGGACTCCAGAGAAAGAGTAAGTGCAAATTCCGGAAGAAAACTTAACCCTTTTTCGGTATTTTCCCCTCCAAACCGTGTATAAATACGGCTAAAGTTGGGAAAAAAAGCAGGATTCGTCATCAGGTTTTCCATTTTTTCCATTGGAAACCATTTTCCTGTATAATAAGTCAGGAAAAAAGTAATCAACTGATAAAATCCTGTATAATGGATTTTCTTTACCGGAACATAGTTAACCAGCATCTTCCTTTTTTCTTTTTCAAAATAGGAAGATACAATCAACTGAAATACAGGCTCAGGAAGCGCCTCCAGTCCTCTTCCTACCGAAAGAAAATCAACAAGCTGCCACCAGTTCTGAGGTTGCTGGTTTTCAGCATACTTTACTGCGGTCTTTAATATAAGTTCCCATCTTAGTGCACAGGACGAAGCATTGCCCCGCTTTTCCAGCACTTTGAGCTCTTCCAGTACATAGCTGTAAGAAGGGTACCCAAAAGTCATTATCTCGCTTAAACTCATGTTCTGTGCGGGATGATTTTGGGGCAAACTGATTCTTATGTAGTCTGCCTGATAGAGGGTTTCCATCTTGTAAAACAGCGGGATAAAAGCCTCCGATTGCAACGGAAGATTCATCCTTACTACTTTGGAAAGGAAAAACATAAATATTCTCTTCCGTTCACAGGAGGGAATATTCAGCGACTGTATCGCAAGAAAGTAATAGGAGAAAGGCGATTCCAGTGCAGCCTCAAAGGACATTTTCCCTTCAGCCACTCTTCTTAACATTACCCCTAAAGAGATAACGCCTTTCCCTGTCTCTTCAGGGGTGATAACTTGAGTGTTCATAATCTTGATTTTAAATTAAAATTGTCAGACCTCCTGGGGGAGGGCGACCTTGATACTGAGGCGCATAATGCGCTAAGGGCTTTGCCATTGTAGAATTTTGTTAATTGTTTAAATAAAACATCTGCTCCATCCTGATTTTACACAGGACATTTTCTGCCTCCTCAATCCGAACCTGCACCCGTGGCAAAACAGGTACAAATTACTCCCGGATTGAAAAAACCGGAACCGATTCTCTGCTACTTACCATTCGCAGATCTATACAAAACGGACATGTCGATGTTATTCTGAATCCCTGTTTCTCCTTCCGGAATCATAAGAAACCGGATAACAGAAAAAAAATAGTGGATTCAGTACGGGAATCTGCTGAGATATGCTGAATAATGCCGGGAAAGTCTTTTTATCAAAAAAGAATAAGCCATTCTTTCAATTCAGGAATCTGCAAAAAATAAATTTGTGTGGAATTTTCTATCAAAAAAGAAATCGATCGTAACGCTACCGGTGAGAGAAAAGAAACACTCCCGCTTCTTTTTTCTCTGTGTCAGGATATACCTGAAAGTATCTGCTGGGGTAATTTTAAGACTTCTACGAAGGTTATTTCAAAGGGTTTCAAAAAACATCCCTTTTTTCACTTTTTAAAAAAAAATCCAAAAACTCATTGCTTATTACATAAATATGTAGTAGCTTTGTTCCATCAATCACAATGTGCCGTTTGCTTATTTTATTTTATTCGTATCAACCTTAAAATCACCTCTGTATGAATTGGTATTATTTACTTTTAGCAATTCTGTTTGATGTAGCAGGAACTACCTCCATGAAACTGTCTATAGGGTTTTCCAGGCTGATTCCCTCCCTTGCGGTAGTGGTTTCCTATATTTTATGCTTTGCATTTTTCACGCTTGCCCTGAAAAAAATGGAAACAAGTACTGCTTATGCTATCTGGTCCGGTTTGGGTACTGCCATCATTGCTTTAGTGGGAGTCGTTGTCTTCAAGGAATCATTTGACCTGACCAAACTTATCTCTATCATACTGATTATACTCGGAGTAATCGGATTAAATCTTTCTGTATAAAACAAAAAAAATGCGGTAAGATAAAGTTGAATCATAAAAGTATGTATCTTTGAATAAATTTTCAAAACCTTATTCCTAAATACCATACTTAAAAATGAAAAATTATTTAAAAACGGCCGTAGCATTTACCAAAAAATTCGGAACGACCGGTGCGATTTCTGAAACATCCCGGTTTGTAGAGCAGGAAATCACGGAGTTTGTAAAAGAGAATACTCCCCAAACCATTGTAGAATTTGGAGCGGGACACGGCAATATCACTCAGATGATTTTGTCCAGAATGCATCCGGACTCCGTACTGTATTCTTTTGAGCTTGAAGCCGAGTTTATCCCCTTACTCAATCTGATTCAGGACAAAAGATTACACGTAATCCACGACTCTGCAGATAATATTTTACATAAAGTAAAACCTCATAGTGTAGATGTGGTAGTTTCTTCCATCCCGTTTACCATCATTCCCAAAGAAATCGGGTTTTCCATTCTCTCCAAAACCCGGGAAGCCCTGAAACCCGGTGGCTCGTTTCATCAGGTCCTGTATTCGATTCAGATTGGGCGGTTTGAAAAGCATTTTTCTGATGTAAAAATCAAACCTGTACTGAATTTCCCCGTGGCTTTTATTCATCACTGTAAAAAATAGCACTGGATTAAAGTGGGAATATGGTGAAATTATCAGGCTGAAAAATAAACATAAAATACTAAAAATCAATATTTTAAAAATATCTCCCTGACGTAATTACCGTTATTTCGGTATTTTTACAAATTTCCCGTTTTATATTCAGTAAAAACTTCTTATTATTACACCCTGAAACCGCCCTTTCAGGGAGGCAATTATGTTTTTCTATTGCGAGATATAAATATGGTAAAAATTAAGTTTTTCCTGTCACTGCTGATTAGTGCTGTTTTTTTCTTTTTGATTAGCCGTCCGGCAGGGCAGATTACTTTCCGTCCGGCAGCCTTTTTCTCTCCGTTTGAGGGATTCTGGAGAAATGCAGAATCTATCAAAACAAATAATTTTGACGAAGTTTCCGGGCTGGGATTGTCGTCGCCGGCTGCCGTTACAATAGATGAATTCCGGATACCTCATATTTTTGCCCATACGAAAGAGGATATGGCAAAGATTCAGGGATACCTTACTGCAAAAGACCGCCTTTGGCAAATGGAATTTCAGACGCATGCCGCCGCCGGTCGTATATCCGAAATCGTAGGGAGAGGTCCAGGAGATGCTGCATTGAAGCTCGACAAGGAAAACCGCAGAAAAGGAATTGCCCGTGCTGCTGAGATTGCTTCCAGATCCATGATGGAGAACCCTGATACCAAAACCATTTTACAGGCCTATTCTGACGGAGTCAATGCCTATATTCAGTCGCTTGACAGCAGGTCGTTGCCGCTGGAATATAAACTGCTCAACTATCAGCCTGAAGCATGGAGCCCTTATAAATCGGCCTTGTTGCTCAAATATATGGCCAACACCCTCACTTCTGCTTCTGAGGATGTAGAAAACAGCAATGCACTCAAACTTTGGGGAGAAGAAATGTTCAGACTATTATATCCTGAAAATCCCTTTCCGCAGGCGCCGATTATCCCGGAAGGTACTCCGTTTGACTTTAAAAATGAGCTTTTTGCTCCCGAACCCGCCAAAAAAACTTTCAAAAAATATAAATCTTCCGGTAAAAGCTATGCACAGAATAATTTAATCGGGCTTACTGAAATGGAAGAATCCGAAAATGGAATCGGTAGTAATAACTGGGCAGTAGCCGGCAGCAAAACGGCATCCGGAAAACCCATTCTCTGTAATGACCCTCACCTGGGATTTAGCTTACCTTCTATCTGGTACGAAATTCAGATTTCCTGCCCGGGAGTCAATGCTTACGGTGCGTCTCTTCCCGGTGCTCCGGGTGTGATTTCCGGTTTTAATGACTCCATTGCCTGGGGTGTAACCAATTCTGAAAGGGATGTTTTTGATTTCTATAAAATCACCTATAAAGATGCCGGCAAAAATGAGTATCAATATGGCACCGAATGGAAAAAAACAGAAAAAAGGGTGGAAACCTACAAAATAAAAGGAGGGGAAATCGTTACTGACACAGTGATTTATACTCATTATGGCCCTGTAGTCTATCCCAATACGGACGAAGGAGATTTAGCCCTGAAATGGACAGCGCATGATGAATCCAATGATGCACTCACCTTCCTGAAACTCAATAAAGCCCGGAATTACCGGGATTATGCAGAGGCAATTTCCCACTATCAATGTCCGGGACAAAACTTTGTATTTGCGTCAGGTAACGGGGATATTGCAATCTGGCAACAGGGTAAGTTCCCGAATAAATATAAAGGTCAGGGACAATTTATCCTGAATGGTGCGGATACTACTCATACATGGAAAGGGTATATTCCTCAGGAACATAATCCCCATATTCTCAATCCGGCAAGGGGGTATGTGGGCTCCGCCAATCAGCGACCGACGGACAATACTTATCCATACTGGTACGCAGGCTGCCGGTATGAAAATTTCCGGAACCGCAGGCTTTTCAGCCGTCTGGACAGTATGAATAAAATCACTATTCAGGATATGCAAAATCTCCAGCTCGATGAGTACAGTATGTACGCTGCGGATGTTTTACCGGTAATGCTAACAGAAACGGATTCGGTTGCAGCTACTCCTCTGCAAAAAGAAATGCTGGAAACCCTTTCAAAATGGGATTATTACTACCACAAAGAATCTGTAGGCGCTTCTATGTTTGAAATCTGGTGGTATTATCTCCAGAAGGAAATATGGAGTGATGACTTCAGTCAGCATAATGTTCCGCTTGTGTATCCTAACCGCTCCGCAACGATTGTACTTCTGAGAGACAGTGTCCGGTTTAAGTTTTATGATAATATTAATACTCCTGAAAGAGAAAACCGGAAAGAAGTAGTGATTAAAGCCTTTAAAGACGCTTCCGACTCTCTGGCACGTATTCCTGCCTCAAACAGAGAATGGGCAAAAGTGAAGGCTACTTTTATCCCTCACCTTACCCGTATTCTCAAGCCCTTCGGAAAATATGATATCCCTGTGGGTGGCAATAACGGGATTCTGAATGCGGTAGGCAAAAAATGGGGGCCGTCCTGGCGGATGGTGGTTTCTATGGGCGAAGAGATAGAAGCCTATACCATTTTTCCCGGAGGCGAATCCGGTAATCCCGGCAGCCCTTTTTATGATGATTACATCCCTTTATGGACAGAAGGTAAATACCACAAAGCATGGTTTATGAAAGGGGAAGAAGACACTAAAGGAAAAGTCAGTACAAAAATCGTTTTTCGCTAAAACTAAGCACATAAAATGTTTTCCATCGAAAGAAATGCCGTCCGCTGGGGGTTAGCAATTACTGCAATAGTGCTCGTCCTGGGTACTTTGGCTTATTCCAATCATCTTGCCAATAAACTGGCTTTCAGTGAACGAAACAACACTTTGCTTTGGGGAAAATCGATTCAGACTATCGCTTATCCTGTTCCTATAAAAGACACCTTAGAAATCGAAATTAACCGGATTCTTGTACAGGAATACCAAAATTTCATTCTGGATAATATTCTTCAGGATACAAGCTCGGAAGTGCCCCGCATTCTGGTTGACTGGGATGGAAAATACACAGAAAAAAACGTTCATTTTAAACCTGGAATCTCCGAAGAGGAAAAAAAAGCCCAGGTATTTAAAATGATAAAATCAATGGACGCACTTACCCTCGAAATGCCCAATAATCAGTTCATTAAAGTATATTACGGGGAATCGTCCACACTTCAGCAGCTTCGCTTTTATCCGATTATTCAGATTCTGGTTGCCCTCCTTTTTATCTCTATTGTCCTGATTGTATTCAATGTAGCCCGAAAGGAAGAGCAAAACCGGATATGGGCAGGACTTGCCAAAGAAACTGCTCATCAGTTGGGTACGCCTGTTTCCAGCCTGCTTGCATGGGTCGAGTACCTCAAACTCACCAATGAGGAAACCGAGGATGAGGGTGCACGCGAGGCCATTTTAGAGATGGAGCATGACATTCAGCGCCTGATGAATATCACCCAGCGTTTTTCGAGAATTGGTTCCAGGCCGGATTTACTCCCCAGTAATCTGGGCAATCTGCTCGAAAAGGCAACAGATTATATGCGGAAACGCATGAGTAAACAGGTAGAGTGTAATCTTCAAATGAGAATCCCAAAAGATATGACGATTCCGGTGAATGACCAGCTTTTTGAATGGGTCATCGAAAATGTATTAAAAAATGCGCTCGACGCGATGGAGGGGAAAGAAGGAAAAATCAATATCGAAGCACACCTCAATGACAAATACTGTATTATTGATATTTCAGATACAGGCAAAGGCATGCCCAAAAGTATGTTTACTCAGGTTTTTCAGCCGGGCTTTACCACCAAAAAACGGGGTTGGGGACTGGGACTCAGCCTTTCCAAAAGAATCATGGAAATGTATCATAACGGAAAAATTTTCGTCAAAGAATCCGAAATCGGAAAAGGCACTACTTTCCGGATCATGCTCAAAAAAGCATAGCACCAGCTTTCTGTTTCAAAAAAATTGCATTGAACTCAGGTTCCTAAAGAGCACTGTATTATGTTCTCTTTTTTAATATACCACAACCGTTTTGGGGTTTTTACGGATAAAATTCCGGAGAATATGCAGCACATCCGGATTTTCATGTTTCGGAGCAACCATTCCTCTTAAGGTATGCCAGTTGTGCCGGTTTACCAATGCAGACTGAATATACATATATCCCACATACACCCCGTTTTCTATGAACGTAAGGGTTTGTTCCTCAAAATCTCTCCCGTCCCCAACCACTACAAAATTCTTTCTGCCGTAATTCATTCCTGCAATTGCTTCTTCTACCCTCAGGTTATAGTCATCCGGAGCTTCTTCCCTGATACAGGCGCCTTTACATATATGAATCTGATAATGAAAACAAGCTCCTTTTCCGGTAGATAATCCGCAAAGGTTCTGACACAGATTATGCTGTTCTATTTTCTTCATCAGAGCGGCTTCTGCATTTTTTCGGGAAGAATAAATCGCTTCGGGCTTCTCACCGTTATCTGCCAGCCTTTCAATAAAAAGACGAAGATATCCGTGAGTATCCGGCTCTGAATAAATCCCGTAATGATAAAACTGCCTTTTTTGTCTGCGGTTGTAGCGGGGTTGAAGTTTTTTTATCTCTTCGTCCTCCCTTAGCAACGCAATCAGCTCATTCCCGGTAAGTTCATAGGATAGGTCCATTACCTCCTCAACCATTCTGAGTGCCCGGGATTTTTTATGGGCCTCCCTGAAATGCGAGGCAATTCTGTCTTTAATACTATTGCTTTTTCCTACATAAATCACCTCCCCTTCCGCATTGTGCATATAGTAAACACCGGTATCGTCCGGCAGTGCGTCAAATATTTCTTTGGATAAATGAGGAGGGAGCCTTACTTCCTGCATCTGCGATTTCAGCAGGCTTTCCGTATCTTCCGGCGTATGCTCAAGGTTCATGAGTTTCTGAAATAAAATCAGGGTAGCCTCAGCGTCTCCGTAAGCCCGGTGCGCTTTTTTATGCGGGATATTCAGCGACCTGCAAATATTCCCCAGGCTGTAGGAGGGCAAATCCGGTATCAGTTTTTGCGTAAGCCTGACCGTACACAGTTGAGCACGGGTATAGGTATAACCCAGGTTTCTGAATGCCCGCTGCACAAAACCATAATCAAACCGTACATTATGAGCCACAAAAACCGCTCCTTCGGTAATTTCCACTATCCTTTTTGCGACTTCTTCAAACAACGGTGCTTTTTTTACCATCTCATTCGTAATCCCGGTCATTTTCGTAATAAAATACGGAATGGGCGTTTGGGGGTTAATGAGGGTTGTAAACGAATCTATAACCTGCTCACCATCATACAGGTAAATGCAGATTTCCGTTATCTTATCCATTCGCGGGTTTCCACCGGTTGTTTCTATATCTATTATCGCAAACTTTCTCACAATACCTTTTTTGACTTTTTATCAAAGATATGTAACTTTGATGAACTTTTTAATTTTTTTATACGTTTATAATATTAAATGTAAAATTATTACATTTTTTGGTTGAAAACGAAAAAATATGCCATTCATTAAACTTTTTATGAATATCGGGATGCTATCGGCTTTACTCCTGGGGCCGGCAGTACTTGTATTAGCATTATGGTACAGAAAAATATTTTCCGGTGCATTCTTGATATGGAGAAGGCCCGAGGCTATCATGCTCTTTATCGGATACCTCGTGAGCAGTCTGATTCTGATTATATTTGGTACAGCCTGCATTTTCAATTATTCCAAGCACTCTCTCATTCCCGAAAATCTCCGGATTGCAGCCGACTTTAAAGATATGGCATTTATCTGTTTTTCGTTTTTTATCGCTTCCACCTTTTTCTTTATGGCTTGCCGGATTCTGCTTGTACAGGTAATCACAGAAAAAGGCTTTATGCTCAACCACTCTATTCTCCGGATTCCTGTCCCTAACCGGATTATCAAATGGCAGCAACTTTCGGATTATTATGTGCAGAGAGATTATCCCAATGCAATTATTAATATTATCTATAAAACGGAAGGGATGATTTTCAAAAAAGCGGAGATTCCCGTCCCTTCATTTTTGCAGGAACAAGTCAAGGAAATACTGGATTCTCAACTCGACGGAGATAATGACCTGATACTTTACCGCTTTATGCAGCATAAAAGAAGGGGATAAGATTGGCTTTTCCCTACCACTTAATTTTTATTTATGAGACAATTTCCCGTTTTCCTATTATTTCTTTTGTTCATCCCTGCGGCCTTTGCCCAGAATAATGTAATAAAATGGAATGTTGCCAGTATTTTTACCGGAAATGTATCCCTGAACTACGAAAGAGTGGTTTATAAAAACTGGACGGTCAATTTACACACAAACTATCTGTTTCAGCGCAGGCTTCCGATGTTTATCACCGAAAAAATATGGAAGAATGACGACGCTCAGCACAGGATTACCGTTGGTCAGCCCCGGTTTTCAGGATTCGGATTTACGCCCGAAGTAAGGTATTATTTTACCGGAAAAAATGACAAACCCGCTCCTTCCGGAATGTATGCTGCCTTGTATCTGAGAATCTGGTCTTATTCCGGAAAAATGGCTGTCAACTATAAAGATACCGGAGGCTTTGACACTGATCTCGAAGGAGAAGTCAGATATTATGCCCTGCGTCCCGGCTTTCAGTGGGGATATCAGTGGCTTATTAACCGCCGGTTTTCTGTGGATGGCTTTTTTGGGGCCAATTATGGTGCAGGGGGAATTCGGGCCACTGTCAGGGGAGATTTGGTAACGGATACGTATGATGTTTTTATGAATACGCTTATCGAAGAGGGACAACTCGAAAGCCCTATTGTCCGGAAAATTACGGGGATTATAAAAAATAAAATCACGCCCTATGTGGATCATGTATCTTTTGGTACCGGCTTCGGTTGGGGATGGGTAAGAACGGGAGTTACACTTGGATATGCATTCTGAACCCATCAGAATTTATACAGCCGGAAATGTAGATGACGGGAAAAGCACCCTCATTGGCTATCTTTTATATTGCACACAGTCTATTCCCAAAGATAAATGGGAGGAAATCGAAACCCTCAGCAAAAGAAAAAACTCAGACAGGGTAGATTTATCTTTGCTTACTGACGGCCTGATAGAAGAAAGAGCCAAAGGAATCACGATTGACGTAGCCCATATCTATTTTTCTACGGATAAAAGTCAGTTTATTCTTGCCGATACGCCCGGCCACAAGGAGTTTACCCGGAATATGATTACCGGCGCCTCTTTTTCGGATGTTGCCATCATCATGATTGACGCTCAGAAAGGCATTCAGGAACAAACCCTGAGGCATGCCTATATTACAGGGCTGCTCAATCTTGGCACAGTGATTTTCTGTGTAAATAAAATGGACCTTATGGACTATGATAAAACAATATTTGATAAAATTCAGTCAGATTTTGCGCCTTATCTGGATATTTTCCATAAACAACAAGTGTTCTGGGTTCCGGTTTCAGCTCTTTGGGGAGAAAATGTAGGCTCGCCAAGTCCTAAAATGGAATGGTATCAGGGAAAATCACTGCTGGATATTCTGGAAAATATTCTGCCCCCAAAAAGAGAGTCCCATTTCAGGCTTCAGATTCAGCAATCGGTACAGATATCCGGGCAAAAAACGCCCTTTTATACTGGAATCGTCACCGGAGGGCAGATTTCAGCGGGGGATGAAGTGAGCCTTTTTCCCTCGGGAGAAACAACGACGATAGAAGGCCTTTTTCAGCATGGAAAGCCTGTATCTGAAGTCTGTCAGGGTATGTCGGTATCACTGAAGCTGAATACTTCCCGCCCCCTTAAGCGGGGAGAAATGATTGTTCAATATCCCGGAATGCTGACCCCGGGAAAAACCCTCAGTACAATTTTATGCTGGATGGATGATTTGCCGCTGCAAAAAAACGTGCAGTACAATCTGATAAACGGTAGTGCTGTAACCCCGGCTACAATTGAGGAAATTCTAAATGAGATTGATATCCTCCGGTTTGGTATAAAAAAAGCAGGAACGACCCTGAATACCAACGATATCGCTGAAGTCCGGATTACAACGGAAGAGTTTGCGGGGCTGCAACCTTTTGCCGAAAGCAGAAATAACGGCACATTTATTCTTGTTGACCCCTTAAGTTTCCATACAGTAGCCACCGGATTTGTGGTTAGTATTACTTAATCACTGACCCTGTTTTTGCTTCCACTCCTCGTAGGTTTTCATCGCCTCATCATACGCCTTGCCACTAAAAACGAGCCTTGCGGGAAAAGAAAACGAAGTTCCGTCCTTACGGGAAAGAGTAATTTCAAACTCACCACTCCCTTCCATTTTACGGACAGAAGCATTATCCCAGTGATTGTCTTTTCCAAAAACATTATTTTTCCAGGGGTCCTGAGTATCTGAATCTCCGGCATACTCCCACTGATGATTTTTATAGGCCATCAGTTCCGGATGAAGCGCCTCGTTTTCCAGCTTTAACTGAAACGGTTTTCTTTTGGGTTTCTGAGGTTCAGGAATTGCAGGCGTCTGAGATTGAGTCTCTTTTGTTTTTTCTGCCACCATATCCACAGGGGTTTCAGGCACTGCTGTTTTCGGAGTTGCCTTCTCTTTCTTTATTTCAGGAGCAGCAATATTTCTTTCCGGCTTTGGCGCTGTGGCTACCGGTTTTTCTGTATTTACTACTGAAGGTGCTTTGCCCGTATCAGGGACTGCCCCCCCAACATTCTGATTGGTTTCAGTATTAGCGACAGTTTCCTGGTCTGCATTTTCCTTTTTCTGAAATAAGGAAGGATACACCAGAAAAAAGCCTAAAATAAAACAGGCTGCAACACCTGAAACATAGTAATACAATTTTTTCACTGATGCTTTGGGAGTTCCCTCCTTTTCCTCCGGCCGCTTTCGGGGAGATTGCCGGGTATTATAGGCGGCAAGCAAGGCGCCAAAGTCCTTATGCCTTTCTATTTCCTTTTCAGTGGGCAACTTCCGGTCAATATATATTTTATTTTCTTTCATATCTTTTTATTTGTAAAACCTTATATCATAAGCCATTAATATTTGAAAAACCTTATCCTTCGGTCCTTCTGAACTGCTTTTTCATTTTATCCAGAATCCGGTAGGTTTTCACTTTCGCGTTATTCTCCGTAATTCCAAGAATATCAGCCACCTCTTTGAAAGGCATTCCCTCAAAAAACCGAAGAGAAATCAACTGCATATCATCCGGGTCCAGTTTCTGAAGAATCGTACTCAGTTGTTTTACCATATCTTCCGAAACGATTGCGTCCGTCTCCTCCAGCATTTCTGCAATCTGAACTTTACCCACACTCTCCGTCAACTGAGATTTATCTTTTCTGTAATACATATTCACCTCGTTGAGGGCAATCCGGTATAGCCACGCTGCAAAGGGAACTCCCTGGAAAGAAAATTTGCCGATATTGGTCAGTGCCTTAAGAAAGGTCTGTGCAGTAATATCCACGGCTTCATCCTCTTCTTCTACTCTCTTAAAGATAAATAAAAATATCCGGTTATAGTAGAAGTTGTAAATTTCCCCGAAAGCGCCGGGGTCTTTTTGAGAGGCTTCTATCCATTTTTGTTCCTTAATAAGCTGAGATTCTGATATGTGATATGATGCCACTTATTTTTTTCTTTTTTTTAAATAATTTTATACCATAATGATTCAGCAAAATTAACGAATATTTTTTAGAAATTTAAACAGTAAAAAGAAATCCCCTCCATTGCCTTATTGAATCAGGGAAGTACACAGCGTACCGTTTAGCACTTATAATGCAGGATTTACCAAAAGATACACCCAAATTCCCAAAAAACTTCATGCCGATTATTTTTTAAAGGAAAAATCCTTCCCTAAAAAGTAAAAACCTGCTTTTTTTACAATAAATATTAAAAACGTCCTGAATTCAGGTAAAAATAATGCAGGGGTTATATGAAATTGTAAATAAAACTCGTTGATTTGCCTTCCAAAACGGGAAAAGTAGTAAAAATTCAAAAACTTAAACCCCGATTCCCCGTTTTACCATTATATTTAGACAATAATATGAAGAGTAACTTGTTCAAAAGAATCATAAGTGGGCTGATACTGATGGGAACGCTGATTCCAATCATCATCTTTAGCAGCAAAATCCTGATTGCTTTGATGATGATTGCTTCTTTGGTCGCACTATATGAATACGGGCTTCTGACCGAAATAAAAAAAGGACATCTTGTTGCCGGAATTATTTGGGGAGCAATACTCTGGGGTTCCGTTTTAGTGGATTTTCATCCGGTTTCATTTGCCTCGCTTACTGTACCTGTGATTGGCCTGTTGGTTTTGCTGGATAAAACAGCGGTTACTACCGGCTTAACCACCATTTCATTATGGTCAATCGGAATCCTCTATTGTGTTGTGCCCTTTATTTTTGCCTATCTTGCTTTTTTTCAGAGCGGACACCCCTATGACTGGAGATTGCCTCTTGAATTGTAATGATTAACTATATGTCCGACACACTGGCTTATTTTTCAGGGAAATATCTTGGAAAACATCTTTTTTCTCCCAGTATCAGCCCCAAAAAAACATGGGAAGGAGTAGCCGGAGGATTTACCGGAGCCTGGATTATGGGAATCGGAATGCTTTACTTCGCCGGAGAGGTACACTGGAACTGGCTGATTCTCTCTGCAATCATCAGTATTTTCAATCAGCCTGGGGATTTGATTGAGTCCGTCATCAAAAGAAGTGTAAATAAAAAGGATTCCGGCAATTTAATTCCCGGTCATGGAGGGATTCTGGACAGAGTAGATAGTTTATTAACAATTTTTCCAATAATTTATTTTTATCAAACTTTTACATAAACAGCAATAAATTCTACAACTTATTAATAAATAGCAGAAATTTATTTTAATCTTTTAATTTATAGGGATTTTTACAGTAAACTATTGATTCATAAAAAATTACCTTATACAATAAAGATTTGAATAAGAAGAAAGCATTCTGTAAATTTGCACACTTTTTTAAAAATAACATATTAACAAAAATACATTTTATTTTTTAGTTTATCCAATGGCAAATACATCACAAAAATTATCACCTTTCGCTTCGTTTATGGCGAGATTAACCAAAGCCGCAGAAGTACTGAAACTGGAGCAACGTTATCTGGACATCCTGAGTAATCCTGAAAAAATCAACATCGTAAGTCTTCCGGTAAAAATGGATGACGGAAGCGTAAAAGTATTTGAAGGATATCGTGTAATTCACTCTACCGTTATGGGGCCTTCCAAAGGAGGGATTCGTTACGCTGACTTCGTGGACCTGGATGAAGTAAAAGCACTGGCAGCATGGATGACCCTGAAATGTGCCGTAGTAGGCCTTCCTTACGGGGGTGCAAAAGGCGGAATTACCCTGAATCCTAAAAAAATGAGTGAAGGAGAACTCGAAAGGGTAACCCGTGCCTATACCCGTTCTTTAAAAGACATCTTTGGGGTAGATACAGATATTCCTGCACCGGATATGAATACAAGCGGACGTGAGATGGCGTGGATTGCCCATGAATATGCCCGTTTGAAAGGCGGAAATTTCCCCGGAGTTATTACAGGAAAACCGCTTGACCTTGGCGGTTCCAAAGGACGTGCTCAGGCTACCGGTTTTGGCGTTATGCTTACCTGTATGCATGCCCTGAAAAAGTTAGGAATTGACCCTAAAAAACAAACGGTTACCTGCGCGGTACATGGTTTCGGTAACGTAGGTAGCTGGGCTGCCAAACTGATGGAAGAACAAGGGTTGAAAATTGTGGCTATCGGTGATCATACCGGTGGTTATTACAACGAAAACGGACTGAATATCGCTGAAGCTTTTGATTATGTAACTGCAAACAAAAGTCTTGAAGGATACAAAGGGGGTAAATCCATCTCCAACGGAGAATTATTAACACTGAATGTGGATGTGCTTTCTCCTTCCGCTATTGAAAACTGTATCACGCTGGAAAATGCGAAGGATATCAAGGCAAAAATCATCGTTGAGGGAGCCAATGGACCGGTAGCGGCTGAAGCAGACGCTGTATTGAATGAAAAAGGAATTTTTATCGTTCCTGACGTTCTTGCAAATGCCGGCGGAGTAACCGTTTCATACCTTGAGTGGTGTCAGAACCGTTTCGGATACTATTATTCTGAGGAAGAAGTACTTAAAATGGCTGAACCAATGCTTTCCAATGCTTTTGAAAGAGTATATGACGCACACAAAAAACATAATACTCCTATGCGTATCGCAGCTTACATCGTAGCAGTAGAGCGTGTTTCCAAAGGAATTCAAATGCAGGGAGAATATTAATTTACCGCACTGATATCAATACTATTTCATAAAAAAAGAGGCTGTCCGAAAAGGTTCAGCCTCTTTTTTATTTCGTC
Organism: Bacteroidia bacterium; assembly: GCA_019695295.1. Taxonomy (GTDB): domain Bacteria; phylum Bacteroidota; class Bacteroidia; order J057; family J057; genus JAAFHL01. Next base: position 58,443 of record JAIBAH010000006.1, read on the forward strand.
ATGATGCTCAAAACAAATTAATAAATCACCCACTTGTGATTCAGCTGTGTTTCTCCATCATCCCATGTAACCATATAAATCCCTTTTTCCAGCCCCTTTACCTCAAGTAAAGTGCGGGAAACATTCTCATCCACAGAATATGTTTTCACAACCTGCCCCTTTACATCCCGGATGCTGATAGTTGTTTTTCCGGCAGAAACAGGATGCTCGAGGGTAGAAGTCAGGACAGAAGGATTGGGATACAAATATAATTCGTTGCTGATATTGATTCTCAGTACCACCACTGAACTGTATTCAAAAGAACCATCTGTATCAATCATTTTGATTCGGTAATAATTATTTCCCGGCAAAGGAGTATGATGAATAAACCTGTATTGCTGATCATAGCCACTGACTGCGGTTGCTTCTACTGAGCCAATCGATTCAAAGAGCAGTGCGTCTGTTGAATATTCCACTTCGAAATGAGAAAGATTCAGTTCCATTTGTGTTTCCCAGAAAAGCAATGATTTTTCGTTTTCGAGTACGCCCTTGAAATGAGAAAGCACAACGGGGAAAACAACCGGAGGCTGAATAGCAAAATTCACATTCGAAATATTATCTGTACTTCCTACCACAACTGAATTGATAATCCCGTTGGTACTACCGTCTCCGGCAGCGGTTTGGCCTTCCGCCGTATGTATCCAGCTAAATCCACTGGATGTAGGCAGCGTAACGTCAGGCATAGTAACAGAACCGGGTGAAAGGCTACTCTGTGTACTCAAATAAACTGAGTAAGTATTGGGGGCAAAATTCCCGGTAAATGAATAAGTACCGTCAGGATTGACCGCAACCGTTTGAACTACGCAGGCCGTGCCCGAACCAGATACCAGATAAGCATACAATTGTACTCCGTTAGGATTATTAATTCCAGTCCCGTCTATGTTTCCTCCATCAGGGTCATTATATACCGTCCCGGAAATACTGATAGAACAATTTGTCGGGGTAGCAAAGGCGGCTAAATCCAAAGGGAAAGGATAGGTTGTACAATTTCCGTCATCTTCCGTTTTTACGCCAAAGCTATTTCCGGGGATATAACTATTGATATAATTCGCAGGAACGCCATATTCTACCCATCCGGTCATTTCATTGGTATAAGCCGCAGGAACATAAGTCTTGTCTGCTCCTATTATATAAGGAGGAACCGTTAATCCGTTTATGCTTGCATATTCAGGATATCCTCCTGTAATACTAACCGTACCAAAATAGCGGTCAGGGCAGGAATTAATCCCATTTTGAGCACACGAAGCAGTGATTGTTTCAACAATAGGATTTAATACTACAAAAGTTGCAGCATTATTCGACAAAGAACCACATTCATTGAGCATGAGTGCTACGAGAGTGGTACCCGGAGTGGGTGCTGTAGTGCTTACGCTATTAAAATAATATCCATAAACACTGTAGGTGCCTGATACAACCGGGCTGAAAGAAGGCGTAATCGGCGTATTGGTAACATTTGTGTGGCTTGCAGGTGTAACTACCTGAACGATAACGCCTGAGGGATTTACCACTAAGTAACGCCACTGATATACATTTGCAGGACTATTCACCGGGAAGAAATTGCTGACAATAGCAGTCATGGTTTGTCCGGGTTGAAGCTGAACGGGAGTAGCAGCTGCGAAATCACCGGTATAAGTATTCATGAATTTACATCCGGAAAGTGAGATTTTTCCAATATCAGAGAAAGTAATACAGTTGGAAGTGCTTGTAGGATTAACCGGACAAGAAGCCGGAATTGCAGGCTCTGTATAAGCATAGGCTGTTACAGGTGCACTGAACTCGCCCATCCAGAAGTCATCCACAGTGGTCACGGCATTGGAGGTAGCAGTGGAAGCCAGAAGAAATCCGGTAAAAGGCAAAGACGTTCCGGTAATGTCATCCACTCCGCTAACCGCAACCGTTGCATTGGCGGCATAAGTTCCACCCGGGTTTGCTCCTACCCCAATCGTACTGGTCTTGACCGGCCTAGGGTCTCTTCCAAAGCCAGTTATACTGCTGTTGTCACTGTAGTAAAACTTAAACTCTTTCGAGGTTGGATTAAAGGTCACGAGTAGAGCAAGGGGGCCGAAGCCGGTATAGGAAAATGCAGACCCTATTTGGATAATAGTCGGGGAAGTTGCTGCTGTAATCCCTCCACTAAACCGAACCAACTCAATCGAAGTACCGAAGCGAAAACGCACTGCATACCCTGAGGCGGTCGGAGAAGCAGGATTGCTCTCACTGCATGAAAGAATAAAAAAAGTTCTTCTCGCTGTATTCGGACTGCTTTGACCCAGATTGATTGCCCAGCCCTTGATATTTCCTGAGGCCAGATTACTGAAAAGGCTTGTCGTGGTAGCATATCTTACCCCGGATCCACTTCCATTTGGCATATTTATCTGGAGGGAATTTCCGGTGATGGTAGTTGTACCTGAGGCCGGAGCCAGTTGTGTATTCCCCAAAGTATAGCCGGACAGGTCTGTTGGCTGGTTGAATAAATTCCATTCTGTCCAGTCATTGAGATGACCATTACCCGTCACTGATGAAGAGACACCCAGATTAGCAAAAATTCTGGAGGGAATGGAATTCCCTGTACCATAGAGGTTTACTCCCAAATTCTGAGAAGAGCCATTGACATCTCCCGTATAAATAGCTGATCCTCCGATATTAAGGTTTGGGTTATCCGCCAGAATATTGTTCACGAACGAATCTCTTACAGCTGCCAGTTGTCTGATATAGGTCGTTCCGTTGTAAACCCACATTGTGCTGTCTGTACCCATATACTGCACCTGAGTATTACCCGGTAAAGCAGGAGGTGGTGTTATATTGGGATTTGCTCCGGTCAGGTGAACAAAATTAAAGTTGGTATAGGAATGCTCGGAAAGGTAAATCGCAGCACCTGCCCCCGAGCCCGAAGCAGGGAGAGAGGTTCCCGAGTTTGCTACATTTCTCTGAAAATAATTTCCTCTGAGTTTCAGGTTACAGGAGCTTGCGTGTATTCCGCCCCCTGCCGAAGCCCAGTTTTCATCAAACTCAGAGTTCAGAATCGTAAGATAGGGATATGAAGTGGGAATACCAGAAGTACCTGAAACATAAATCGCACCTCCAGCTCTTCCCGGAGCAGAACAATAGTTTCTTCTGAACTTACAGCCCGAAATCAAAGTATTGGAACTCAGGTTCAGGCGAATTGCGCCCCCGGTGGGTCCGTCAGAATAGTTGCTCAGGAAATTGGAGTTGGTAAGATTCAGGGTAACGTTATCTCCACAATAAATAGCGCCGCCGTCACCGGCAAGGCCAAAGGCTCTGTTATCATAGAATGAGCATCCGCTAAACTTCAGGATTGTTTTATTGGTTTGCGGAGAGGTTCCGGTAGTAACGGCATAAATTGCGCCTCCGTCTCCACCCGTAGCGCCAGGCCGGTAATTACAGGAAAATGTAGAATTTATGAAATTTATTTTGGAGTCAGTGATATCCAGCCCCCCGTTGGGATTATTAGACCATTCACAGTTTTTAATTTCAGCCCATTCTACATTGGTAAACGTAGTAGCTTTTACCTGCAAGGTTCCAAACACCTTTACATCATCCATCTGAAATCCCAGAATGGGCGTAGCAGGCGTACCCGTAATATTAAAGGAGCAATCCGGAGATTTATTAAAATTAGTAAGCCTCAGATTTCGGATTGTGTCGTTTTGGCCTTCTACATTTAAAAAACCAACACTGGCACCCGAATTTCTGTCAAAAATACAATAGTTCCCATCGATTGTAACACAGTTGGTACTAAGTGTGGGGGCGGTTGAACCCGATACTGAAGTTGGGTAATATGCGTCCTGAAAACGAAGAATCGCATTTCCACCTGCAGCATTAATGGCCGTAATTACACCCAAAAAGGTCTGCCAGGGTCTGTTGGGATTATTGATTTCCGCTGAAGCATCGGAGCCGGTAAACGACAGGAAGTAGATATTCCGGTTCGAACAGTCCGCTCCGGCATTAATCGTATGAGAAGTAGTATTACTATTTACCGTACCGGAGGACAGCCCTCCTGTCAGATTGGAACTCGGTGCTGAAGCGGTATTCGTTACACTTCCGATTGCTGCGGGTTTTACTCTTACGGTGAACTGTATTGTAGTAATACCTCCGGCAGGTATATCACCGAGGGTAACCCGGATACTGTCATGAGTGGTTGTATTTCCTTTATTGACAACAAAACTGCCGTTATAATTCTGAGCAACAACCACGCTATTATTTGCCGCTATATCTACTTTGGTAATATCGAGTGCATCCCTGATTACCGTCGAATTAGCTGTAGCCGTTCCGGTATTGGATACGGTAAGCATGTATCTGATTAATCCTGTTTTATTCACACTCCCCGGAGAAACGTCTGTAATCCCTGTTTTTACAACACTTAACGCAGGAATCGCACTGATAGAATTGGACGTTGAGGCAGTCGCTGCGCCGGCGTTCAGGTTTGCGGTGTGTGCAACGGTACCTGTACCGGAAAAATTAGCTGGTACTTTAATCATAAAGGAATAAACAAGCGATTCGCCGGGAAGCAGATTGAAGCCACTTATAAGGATAGCATTCGTAATCGTAGCAGGAACAGAGCATGTAAGGCTTGTACCTCCTACGGTCAGACTGTTGGGGACAAAGACTGCCGGTGTGCCCGGAACCGGGTCCGAAATCGAAACTCCTGTCATTACAGAAGTTGTATTATTGGTTGCCGTTACAGTATAGGCAATCACGTCACCGGCCTTAAGCGTTCCGGTATGTGATTTTGTGATAGAAATCGTTTGAGAATATACCTCTGAAAAAGAGAGCAAAAACAAGACAAAGAATAATTTTTGAATAGAATACACAGCGTAACGAATACGCTTAATCTTTAATTCCATAATAATGAATTTACAATTGATTATTTAAATAACGCGATATTAAAAGTCGAGAAAATATTACCTTACAAATATCTGCAATTAACTTCAATTTCAAAAATCAATATATTCTGATTTTTAGAAGTCAAAGACCATTTACTATTGTTTGTTACTTAAATTTTTACTAATGAATCGTTTACCTGCAGAAACGAGCATATGAATGATTTCACTTAATTTATTCATCTGTTATATTTTGTTGATTCATTATATGCAGGTATTTTTATGAATATAAATTTGCATACGAGTATTTTTTCTATCTTTGGAAGAACTTTTATGATTTAATAAAATATGCATGCAAAATCAGATTTATTCAATCTCATAAAAAGCCTCACAAAAACAGAAAAGGCTTACTTCAAAAAATACACCTCCATTCACAGTGATAGTGAAAAGGCTTATCTGACGCTTTTTGACTTAATCCATGAGCAGGATGTTTATGACGAGGAGCTACTCAAAAAAACCATTCAGCATAAGGGAATCAGAGACCATTTTTCTGTTCATAAAAACTACCTTTACAAGGTACTGATGAGAAGTCTTGCCAATTATATCAAAACACATAGCCATAACTTCAGGCTGGAAGAAATGATTCTTGAAATAGAAGTACTCCTTTCCAAAAACCTTTTCTCTCAATGTACATCACTGATAAAAAAAGCAAAAATCATTGCCAATCAAAATGAAAATTACACTTCACTATTAAAAGTCATTCAGCTTGAAATCCGGCTGATTAAACAATCTCCCAGTGTAAAAAACTGGAATGACGTTTACAAAAAAGTGGAAGAAGAAGAAAATGAAGCATTGAAGAAACTGATGGACATATCCGTAAGCAGAAATCTGAATGCTGACATGTTTTTATTTTTTCAGACTCATTATCAGGAAAAAAGAACTCCCGATACATCCGGTCAACTCAGCCTAATTCTTCACCGGCTAAAGGCAATTCATGAGTATTCTTCCGCCGAGTGTGAAATTAATCACCTGAGCGCATGGGTAAATTACTATAAATATACAGAAGAACCGGAGAAGGCTCTTCCCTATCAGAAAAAGGCAATTGCCATATTTAAAAAAAATCCGATTCTCATTCACAATGAAGCATTAAGATATATAAACTCCTTGTCTAATCTGTTAATCCTTGAGGAAAAAACTGGAACAGAAAGTACTTTCCGAAAAGCACTGAGCGAGCTCAAAAATGTAAAATCCTTAATCCCCGACAATCTGATTTCTCCTAATCTTGAGCTGCATGTTTTTGCACTTGCCTTACGGCACGAACTTATTTTTCTGGTAAACCGAAATCAGTTTAGCCATGCCCTGACAGTATGTAATGACTCAAAGAAAAAATTACTCGAAAATGTGCAGCTGATTAATCAGGTATTTCTTTACCATATTTTTTATTGTAATGCCAGAATATTTTTTGAGTTGAAAAAATCACAGGAATTTACTTTCTGGAGCCAGAAAATCATCAGGGACGGTATCAATAAATACAATAAACGGTATCATTTTTTTGTAAAAATGCTTAGCTTTCTTATGTTTTGGAATGATGAAAATCCCGCTTTTGTGGAAAGCCTCGGAAAATCCCTTTTAACTTTTATCAAAAAACAAAAAATCCATGCTGAAATTGAAACCCTGGTAATCCTGAAGTTGATGAGCACCCTTAAGCCAAAACCCGGGAAGCTAAATTCCTTTCGGGTAATTCTGGAAGAGTTACTGAGTGAGTTAACCCGGATGGATTTAAAAATCCCTGACAATTATTTTGACTATAAAGCATGGATTCAAAAACAACTGCAGTGAGAGCGTGGGCTGAAATCTATTGATACGGCGATATAAAAAAGAAAAGAGGATGTCCGGAAACAGACACCCTCTTTTTTATTATAGCTCAGTAATCAGAACGCTGATTTTTAAATTGCGTCTTTAATCATTTGATTCAATTCTTCTCCGGTTACAGGACGGAATTTGATTTTAGCTTTAGTGCGCCCGGTTTTACGCATTTTGTCAATTTGTTTTTTACCGATATCCGCTGTACCTGCATACAATTCTCCTTCTACCTGCTGAATTGCGATTACCGCAGCATTGGTAGGTTCGCAGATATTTTCGATACGGTATCTTCCGCCGTTTTGTTTGGCAAGTGCTACTGCATTGGCTTCCTTATTTACATAATAAATCATTGGGGATTTATCATACAGACGCTTAAGCTTAAGGTCCACAAAATAGGATTTACCGCTTTTGTTTTCACATTTTCTACCCACACTGATACATCCCATTTCATGAATTCCGATATTGTAGGTTTTATAGTCAGTGTCAAAAGAAGGGATATCATTTCCAGCCGTATATTGCTTCCAGGTAAAGGCACCTGTACCGGGAGTAACGAAAATTCTGGCTTCCTTGTCTCTTTTCTGAGCAAGTACTTCCACCATAATTTCAGAAGTAGGTTTTACGGTTTGCGGTTTTCCGTTGCTGTACGCTTTAAGGCACACGATATTTTGCACATCAATCATGTCTTTTTTGGTCATTGTATGCATTTTTTTCTGTACCATATCTTCCTGTTTGAAGAACTCTCCCAATTCAAAGGTGAATTTTTCATTACAATCAAACGCTTTGGGCGGAATCGTAATTTTGGTACCTTTTGGGCCAAAGATAATTGTCTGATGGTCGCAAATAATAGAAACCGGCTCTTTGCCATATTCAATTGTATCGATAACGAGCTTGGGTTTTGGTGGCTCTACTGGTTTAGGTGGCTCTACCGGCTTGGGTGGCTCTTTCTTTACAGTATCCGGTTTGGGTTTAGGCGGCTCCGGTTTTGGGGGAGGCGGAGGCGTTACGAGTTTACCTTTGGAGTAAATCACATACATATTTACCCTACGGTTATACCTTCTTCCGGCTGCTGTTTTGTTGGTAGCTATCGGCTGATGGTATCCTCTCCACTGAGACTCTATTCTCATTTGGTCAAGGCCTTTGGAAGCGAGATACTCCGTTACTCTCCCCGCTCTTTTGCGGGAAAGTTCCAGATTCATTTTGTCGCTGCCTACAGTATCTGTGTGCCCTACAATCCGGATATAGTAATTCGGGTTTTCAGCCAGCACTTTCTGAAGCGAATCAAAAGCTCTGTGATTAAGAGAAACGTAATGCTTCCCAAATGCAAATAGTAAAGTATCAGAATAATACTTAGGGGTTACGGGCTGCGCAATCATGCTTTGCAAAAGCCCGAAAATCATTAATAATAATATAAAATAATTTTTCTTCATAGGACAACAATTTTTTTAATAGTCCGGAAAAGTTATAAAAAATAATTGAAAATTTACTTTTTGTAATATCATAAATCAAATTATTGAAAAATCCGAAAAGAAACAAACAATCCTTTTATTCTTTTTCCGGTGTAAAATTACAGATTTTTCTATAATATCTTTTAAAAATTACAATTTAAGGGTGCAATTTTAAATAAATATATCTGAAAATGTATTATAATTTATAATAATATTTAGAAATTCTTTTAAAATTGCAGAAATCCACTCTTTTTTAAATGATATTCACCTCCCGCTCCAGCTCAATCCCGGCAAATAAATGAACAGACCGGATGATTTCCTCTGAGAGCTTCAATATCTCGTTTCCGGTTGCTCCGCCATAATTTACCAGTACTAAAGCCTGTTTTTCATGTACCCCGAAATTCCCGAATCTCTGGCCTTTCCATCCGCACTGCTGAATCAGCCACGCAGCAGGAATTTTCACTTTTCCTTCTTCAGCGGGATAATGAGGAATATCCGGAAAGCGGGTTTTCAGATTCAGGAAAACGGATTCAGACACTGTCGGGTTTTTAAAAAAACTCCCTGCATTGCCGATTACTTCAGGGTCCGGCAACTTGCTCCTCCGGATACTGATTACTGCATTGCTCACGTCACGGGGGGTAAAATTACGGTACGGAAGTTTTTCCAGTTCCTTCTGAATATCTCCGTAACCGGTATTTAATGCTGATTTTTTAGAAAGTCTGAAACACACTCTGGTAATAAAAAACTCCCTGACGCTCCGCTTAAATATGCTTTCCCTGTATCCGAACTCACATTCTTCCTTCATAAATTTTTTTTTGATTCCGGTGCGCAAAAACACTCCTTCCAGATAAACAAAACTCTGTTTAATCTCTGCTCCGTACGCTCCGATATTTTGCATAGGCGCTGCCCCCACACTGCCCGGAATTAAAGACAGATTTTCCAGCCCGTACCAGCCTTTCTCCAGCGTGTACATTACCCAATCATGCCAGTTTACTCCTGAGCCAACTCCTACCACTACCTCAGACTCTGTTTCTGATTCTATCTCAATCCCTGAGAGGTTATTTTTAATCACCCACCCGTCATAATCACCTGTAAGTAAAATATTGCTTCCGCCCCCCAGAATCATAATTTTATCCCCGGAGGGAATCTGAGGGATAATGTTAATCAGGTCTTCCTCAGCATTTACCGTAAGAAAAAAACGGGCTTCGGCTTCAATCCCAAATGTATTGAAGTGCTTTAATGATATATACTCCTGAATCTGATTTGCCATTTGCTTTTATGTTCAAAACCGGTACAAATGTGCAAATAAAAAAGAAGCAAATCAATTTTTATCATGAAGTTACCCAAAATTTCATATTTATTTAATCATAAAAAATGGCTCGATTCTGAAAAATCCGGCAATCCTTTTTTCTGGCTGATTTTTGACTTAGGAATATCCCGTTTCTCAAACGTACCGGTAATCGGGTGCATTTTTTTGTAAAAACAAGTATGTTGCTATCTATTGTTTATCAAAAATCAACAAAATAGTCCTTTTTTTCGTTAAAGAAGTTATATACATTATATAATAATATAAGCTAAAATCAGAATATTAAAAAAAATATTTATATGGACTTTCGGGTTCCTTTTATTGCTATCCCTTCTGCTTGTGGGCATTGGGTTTAGCCTTACTTTGCCTCCCGTTCAGACCCGACTCATCGCTTATACAAAAGAAATTATTGCCGATAATCTTGGGTTAAACCTCAAAATCGGAGAAGTTGATATCGGACTGCCCAATTGGGTAATTTTACGAAATATCACACTATACGACAAACAGAATATCCCGGTACTGAATGCAGAAAGCATCGAAGTAGAAGTAATCCGGTTTACCCTAAGGGGTTTTATTAAAGAAAGAGATTCGCTTCAGGAACTTACCATCGGAAGGGTAGAGTTGGTTAGTCCTGATATTCGGTTGTACACAAGTTGTAAATCCGGCAAACTAAACCTGCTGGAGATTTTTGAAAAAGCGGAAAAGACCCGGGATAGCCTGAAAAAAGACCGCCCCCTCAGGCTTAATTTTATCCTCGATGACATTCTGATTGAAAAAGCAAAGTTTACCTTCCGGGATTCTGTTTCTGATAATGTGTCTGTGTTTCAGCCCCAAAGAATCAATTACCACAATATCAGCATCAGCAACCTGAATTTGCTGGCACATTTCAAAAAACTGGAAGAGAAAAGGCTGGATATTTTTATAGAATCCCTTAATTTTGAAGAGACTTATTCAGGATTTCATCTCGATAAATTCAGGGGGAAAATCATCAATGACGCAGAGCCCACCCTGAATGAAAAAGGGGAATGTATCACCGAGGGAGTATTCAAAATCAGTGATTTAACGATAGAATCCGGCAATACCCGCCTGAGCGCATACCTGGAACTTCCCGGACAAACCCTTCAGATGGTTTTGAGGGGAGAAGCACCACAGTACTATATATTTCTGAATCCCTCATCCTTTGAGTTTGAAATACTGAATCATTTTATTCCTCCTATCCCTCCGAGGGGAATCGTAAATGCTCAGGGGGAAATAAGAGGAAATCTGGATGGACTCAAGGCCTTCAATCTGAAAGCTACTCATGGAAAAGAGATTGCGGTAAACGGGAATGTAACGATAAAAAACTGGAATGACCCTAAGGCGCTTACCCTTGATATTAAGGTAGATAAAGGAAATGTGTCGGGCAAGGCCCTGAGAGAGCTTTTACCCGATATTCCTCTCCCTGCTTTTCTGGATAATATTGAAAAGTCTGATTTTTCCGGAACTTTTCAGGGACAATCCTATTATTTTTTCGTAAATACCGACATACATTCTCCGATTGGAAGGGTAGTCTCGGACATACATTTACAAATTCCGCCGCTTGCAAAAGTAAAAAAACTGACCTACGAAGGGCTGATTACCACTTATAATCTGAATTTTGACGCTATTCAGATTGTCAGGGATGTAAAAATCTCCCAAAACCTGAATTTTGATGGCAAAATCAAAGGGACAGGCACTGATTGGGAAGGACTTGTACTGGACGCAAAAGGCAAAATCAGTGGTTCAAGTATTGTGGGCCTTGCGATGGATTCTGTTTTTGCCGATATTTCCATTGCCAATAAAAGGATTAAAGGGTATACGTGGATAGATGATGGCGTTGGGAGAGTTAATACAGAAATTGACCTGAATCTCGCAGATACTCAGCATCCATCCTATAAAGTAAAAGGAGACATCCGCAAGCTGAACCTGAAAAAGTACAAACTGCTGGATATTGACTTAGTATATAGTGGCTCTGTGGATTTAAATATGACAGGTAAGGATTTAGACAGAATATACGGAGATGCCGCCCTTACCAATTCCGTACTGGTTTATACCCGCTCCGATACTGTAAAGACATTAAAAGTATCAGATCTGGCATTTAATCTTACCCGATTTACGGCGGATTCACTTGCACTCAGCCTCAAAAGCTCTATCGGAAATACGGATTTGAGCGGTAAATTCCTTGTGATGGACCTGGTGAAGGATGTCCGGAATCTGGTGAAGGAGGTGCAATTGTATTTTGCCAACAATGACAGCGCCCTGAATGCTTATTATGCTGCAAAACCCGCTTCTATCGTTCCCAAATCGGCTATTTGTTCATTGACCACCGGACCTGAGGCTAACCGCATTTTTCGGTTTTTTGATTTACCGCTGTATGTATCCGATAGTTCGGTACTCAAACTCGTAACTGTATTTGACAGGTCAAGCAATATTAACCTGCATTACCGGGGCGATACGCTTGCCTATGATTCTATCCGGTTTAGTAAGCCGGTACTCACCCTCAGCATGATGAAAAATGCACTGGAAAACAAAATCCTGCTTTCTGGTATCATGGAGTCCTTCCGTTTTTATCCTACGGAATCTATTATGCTTGAAAATAATTATGTGGATATGGAAGCCTTCGGAAATGAGGTAGATTTAACCTTGTTTACGGAGCAGCCCACTACCACCGGCATAACCAATAAAGCCAATATTCACAGTACCATCAAGTATTCTCTGGATGGAAATATTGCCGTCAGTTTTAATCCGGAAGAAACCAATCTTTTTTATCAGAATTATAATTGGAAAATCCAGGGGGAAAACAACTTTATCTACTATAATAAATCGCTCTTTGTGGATACACTGAGGATAATTACGGACAGTCTGGCTTTGGGGGAAAATCAAAAATTAGGCAGCCAAAATATTGTAGCCTTCGGAACTATTTCTCCGGAACCGGATTCTCACCTGGATGTACTGGTAAATAATTTCAATATTAAGAGTATTACCAATCTGTATGATATCGGCCTGGATTTAGGAGGAACCCTGAATGCCAAAGGGCAGATTTTTGATATTATGAATAAACCCAAGCTACAGGCAACCGGAGTCCTGAGTGCAGTGAGTCTTGAGGGATTTGTGTATGGAGATATACATCTCGCAAGCCGGTGGGACAATCCTGCAAACCGGGTCATGCTCGAATCCCGTCTTATTCTGAATCAGGACACCTTTCTGCATTTGATTGGCGGATACTATTATAAAAATAAAGAAAACCCACTGGATTTCCGGCTTTCTACTCAAACGGCTCTTCCCATACGCTATGCAGAACCTTTTGTAAAAAGTATTTTTTACGGCCTCGATGGCTCTTTGCAGTTTAAAGCACTAACCATTAGCGGTAGTTTTCAGGATATCGTAATCAAGGGAAGCGGAGAGTTCAGGGATGCCGCATTCGGAATGCTTTATTTCAAAACCCGTTACACCTTTAATGGAAATGTAGAGTTTGACAAAGATAAGATAGAAATTAAAAAGCTGAGTTTATTTGATAAATACCAGCATTCCGCTGACTTCCAGGGGTTTGTAAGGCACAGGGGATTCCGGAATTTTGCGTTTGATTTTCAGCTCGACCGTATTAATAATTTTCTGGTTATGGATACCCGTAAGCAGGATAACGAGCTCTTTTATGGCTCTATTTTCGTAAAAGACGGGCTTACCTCTATCAGCGGAGATTTAAACAAAATCAATATTACCGCCTTCGGGGTTACCGGAAAAGGCTCTATTCTCAAAATTCCGCTTTCGGATGAGTCCAGTTACGGTAAGCCTGATTTTATACAATTTACCTCTTCTGCCAAAGGAGACAGCCTGAAACCACCGGTCTCCGGCACCAAGATTGAAGTAAATATTACGGTTCAGGCTACGGATGAAGCAGTGGCTGAACTTATCTTTGATGAGCAAATCGGAGATATCATCCGGGGGAAAGGGAATGGAACCATCAATATGGTAATTTCTCCTCAGGGCGATTTTACAATGAACGGGATGTATGAAATCACGGAAGGTGATTATCTCTTTACCTCCCAAAACCTGGTAAACAAAAGTTTTAAAGTAAAACCGGGCGGGAGAATCCTGTGGGACGGTGACCCTTCCGCAGCTCAGATTGACCTCACCGCCTACTACCCCATCAGCAATGCAAATGCTAAAAGTATTCTTAACACAGAAGAAAATCTGTATATCCCGACCAATGTCATCATGCACCTGCAGGGCGATTTGCTGCAGCCGCTGATAGAGCCCAATATCGAACTGCCATCGCTTGCACGCTCAGGTATCAGCAATCAGACCGCCAATGACCTTCAGGCAAAAATCAAATCCTTTGAGTTTGACCAGCAGGAGTTGAATAAACAGGTAATGAGCCTCATTCTTTTTAATCAGTTTGCGCCGGACAACACTCTCTCCGACCCGGTAGGGTCTGCCGTTAATATCGGAGGGCTTGCAACCACGAGCGTTTCTGAGTTTTTGTCCAATCAGGTCAATTACTGGCTTTCAAAATCCATTAGTGACAAGGTTAACGTATCAGTCAGTTCTACTAATTTTCAGGATGTAAACCTGCTGATTTCAGCAAAACTATTCAATGACCGGATTACGGTAGAAAGAGATGGTACTGTTGTGGGAAATAATACCAGTTTCTCTCTTGGGAATATCAGCGTAATTGTAAAACTATTGCCCGGGATAAAAGACACCCTGATTTATGCCGGCCAAAAGCAAAAATCAACCGGTCAGCTCGATCTTGAAGTATTTAACCGCAGCAGTATTGGTCAGCAGCTGAATAACGCCAATCAGGTCGGGGCGGGTATATTTTACAAAAAAGACTTTGACAAGTTCGGGGATTTGAACCTGAGAAATAAAAAGAAGAAGCTCAAACCCCTCAAAAAAGATAGTCCGGGGGATTAATCCCGTTTCAGCATATAACGGTCTATCATTTGCTCCTCGGTATAAATGGTCATTTTAATCCCATCCCTTGGAAGGGCAACGGAAGTTTCAGGTACTTCTTCAAAATAAATTCCGGTAGCGATATAATGAATCCGATGCGATTTCAGTTCCAGAACAGCCCCCTTAACCAGATTACAAGGAAGCGGACTTACATTTTTAGGAAAATCTTCGGTAAACCAGAATTCAATATCGTCATTATTGGCAACGCCGTCAAGATGCGCAATCCCGGACTGATAATAGGCTTTCCGGCATTTATATCCTAATATTTCTTTGGTCTCGTCTGTAATTTTCAAAACTTTGGCATTATTGAGTTTATAAATCTGACGCTGATATTTGGTAGTAATTTCCGGTGTTGCGTCATAGAGTGACACAGTAAAACGCCACTGCTGACTGGAAAGGGGCTCTTCCGCATAATATACTTTCCCGTCAAGCTGATGCATCAGATACCACATTCCGTCCGAAAAATTAATCAGCCAGCCGGCTTCGCTGTTTTTATAGGCAACTTCTGTCGTTTTTTTCTGACTCCTCACCAGCGTTGTATCCTCGTATCTCATGTAGGTATCCTTAAAGTACACATTGACTTTATGCTTTACGGACATAGGAAGTTTTTCTCTGGCATTTTTGGAAAGCTGCTCAAAAATAGGGGGCGAACTGATAAGCATATCGTAGGAAACTCTACCCTGATTTTTGTCCTGAGCGAAAACAACGGAATGAAATAATAAAAGGAAAAGAATAAAATTAAAATGTTTCATATTTTTTTGAGGTTAGTCCGAATATTTAGTTAATTAGAGCAAATTTAGAAATTGTTTTTTTAAATGGCAAAAAAGAATTTTAAAATTTTCAACGTTTTACTTTTTTTGTATTTTTATAATTAAAAAATTATTATAATTATGAAACGATTTTTATCAGTTTATCTGGGTTTTTCTGTGCTCGAAGTAGTAGCTGAATTATTAAGAGACTCCTATCCTTTGATACACTACTTCACCAAGCCGATTCTGATGGTGCTGCTTTTCTTTTTTTTATGGACTATTACACAAAAAAGCCGTACAAAAACGGATATTCTTATGCTGGTCTCCATTGTATTTGCATGGTTGGGCGATGTGTTTTTACTATTCAGGGCTGAGTTGTTTTTCCTGCTTGGACTGAGTGCTTTTCTAATCACACATTTAATATATATATACGTATTCCAGAAAGAAGCGTCACTCAAAAACAAAGGATTTGCTATCCTTACCCTTTTGCTGTCCGTTTGCTACGGTACCGGATTAATGTACCTTGTATTTCCTTCGCTTCCTGCGCCGCTTAAAGTACCCGTCGTTGTTTATGCACTTACTATACTGATGATGGTCTGGGTCATGATGCTTAGATACCGGCAGGTTTCGGCTGCTGCTTTTCGTACAGGATTAGCAGGAGGCCTGATGTTCATGATTTCTGACAGCCTGATTGCCATCAGTTCCTTTACCCAGATTAAAGTGCCTTATCCTTCTGTCGGAATTATGGCATTATACCTTGCCGGGCAATATTGTCTTATAGATAGCTACGTAATTTCATCCGGAAGAGCGGAATAACCAAAGCCACAAACTTTCGTACAACTGATTGTATTCCGTTAAATTATCCGGAATGCATTTCTTTTATTTATTTTTCTTTAAGTAAAAAAATGATGACTTCGTTTCGTTATTTCCTGTTTCTGATTTTGGGATTGACTGTTTTGCCCGGATATGCGAAACAAAAACCCGGAAAAAAGACTAAGGCTGACCAAAACAAGACTGTCTCCACCGAAACCCTGAGAAAACATAGCCTCGTCTGTAATGAGATGCAGGCAGCAGACTGGCACTCGGCAACTGTCCGTTTGAAAGAATTGCCTCCTTCAGACTTTAACGAAAACTATCCCTACTATTCTACAGAAATAGTTTCCCGGAAAGCCAGTAAAGTTCCAATGCCCACAATCAATAATACCAATGCTGTGACCAAAATTCTCAGCGTTCTGGTAGCACCCGTTCAGGTAATTGCCTCGGTTGCTTCAGAGCTTGGGCCGGATTATATCAATTATGAACAATTAAAAAAAGATACGATAAGCCTTCCCTACTACTTTTTCTATCACGCCCATCTTACCAAAGACCCTGCTGAGGCTATGTATTTTTATAATTATATTATCCAAAACGGATGGGATGTGGCTACTTTTATGAATGGCCTCAATCAAAATACCCTTAGCAGAAATCTCCCTGCCCTGAAGAAAAAGCCATCAGACTCTGTTCAGAAGTTCAAATTCAATACTTACAGAAATACCTCGCTTACAGATGATTATGTCATTAAAAACATAATTCTGTTCTCTGTCCTCGGTCAGGACACCTGTACGATAGACCGGATGTTTTATGAGCAATGGGCCACTCCTGAAACGGATATCTCTCCTTTATATTCTGAGTACCAGTTTCTTACCAAAAAAATAACCGGAGTATATCCGGAATATATTCTGAATTATCCGCTTCAGATAGCCGTCTATAATAATGATTTCCCTACGGTAAGGACATTGCTGAGAAACGGTGCCAATCCCAATGCTGTTACCAACCCCAAAGGAAAGGTGTTGTTTCTGGGTATTTCTCCTGACCGGGAGGTACAACAGTTTCGGAAGGAACAAACCTGCATTTCGCTTACCCAAAATCCTCAGATGCAGGCATTGCTGAAATCTTATGGAGGAAAGACTCTTTTTTGGATAAAATCTTCAGAATTCTGGAAAAATCTAAAGGAAAGTATTGGTTTATAAATTTAATCTCCTGTTTTTTTACATAACGCTTTTTCATATTGCAGAAAAGTTGTATTTTTCGCCTCGATTCAAATCTTTGGGTGTTGGGTGTTTTTTTTGTAATCTGCCGACTTGTGTGCTGGTCTGATTACCGGAAAAATAAAAACGTATTAATCTTGAGGTATTTTTTAATAATCGATTTTCAAAATGAAAAAAAAATTATCACTTATTGTATTTTTAATGTTTCTGGGGGCCTTTTTAAACTTCTCTGAAACGATGGCTCAGGGCGCAGCCTGCGTACCGGATATGAGTTATGCCAGTAATGCACCGGGGTTGTATCCGGATAGTTTGCCCGTAGCTACAGGCTGTCAGTTTTATGATGTGGATGTAACGTTTAAATTACCGAGAGATACGGTAGTTTCTCCAATCGGAACGGTAAATTTCCTTTCTTTTGAAATAGATACGATTACAGGCTTTCCTCCCGGAGGGATGCAGTGGCAATCGAATAAATACCCCACCAATTTCTATGATGTGAATCCCAACAACCCTAATCCGGACACGCTCGGATGTGTGAGAATCTGGGGGACACCCGTACAACTGAACGTTCCGGATACCTTTAAACTCGTGATAAGGGTAATCGCAACTGTGGATATTACTTCTCAGCCCCAGATTACCACTTTTGTCAGGGACTTAATCGTTACTCCCTGCGTATTTCAGGGGGCATGCTATTCCTATACTCAATCTCAGGTATGCGAGCCGGCTCAGTTTGTGTTTCAGCCTTCGGCTGCACTTCAGAATAATGGGCAACCCGGATTTACTTATTCCTGGACATTTGGAAACGGACAAACCTCAACACAGCAGTTTCCCACTGCTCAGAATTTCCCTGCGGGAACCTATTATCCCAAACTGGATATGACAATTGACACCTTAGGGTACTTTATCGATAATATCACCATCAATACAGTGGATTGTACAGAATCTATCTTCGGCACCGGGGCTCCGGATGTGTACTGGATTCTGAAAGATGGTGCTGGCAATACCATTATTCCTGCTTCTGCTCCTCTTGCCGATGTGACCGTACCGCCTGCCATCGTCACCAACATCTCCGGAGTACCGGTAAACCTCAACTCTACCTATAATTTTGAGGTTTGGGATGATGACGCCAACGATATCCCCTCCTCTACGGACGATGGCTGTGCCAATGATGGCAACGACGCTACTGTATCTTTCATGATTACCGGTGCAGGTACCTTTACTGCGATTAATCAGGGGCTTTCCATTACCTACACTGTAGTACATCCGATAGGCAGCCTGAGTTGTCAGGATACTATTCAGGTGAGCCCGCTTCCTCCTAAGCCGGGGATTATCACAAGTGCGGATACTGCCAAAATCTGCGAAGGAGATATCGTACCGCTTTTTGCCAATACCCAGTCCAACTTCCAGTGGTTTCTGGACGGAGATACGATTCCCAATGCAACCGGCCCAATCTATAATGCCACCGTGAGCGGAACCTATACCGTTCAGGCAATCAACAATGACTTATGTTTTCAGCTTTCAGACCCGTTTGTACTGAACTTCAATCCGAAGCCTTCTGTAACGGTATCCCCTGTAAATAATGGAAACAGCATTACATGGACTGCCGCTGTAACGCCTCCGGGAGTAGCTTATTATTATCAGTGGAAAAACCTGCTTACCGGGAATGTAGTGGGAGTAACCAATCCGTTTACAGCTTCTTCTTACGGAAACTATCAGGTCAATGTGCTTTATCAGTCTATCCCTCAGTGCTCTACAACGATTAACCTTGGGTACTTTGTCCCTACGGCCATTACCGGCGGGTTTAATCTGACGGAGGTACGTATCTATCCCAATCCTACCTCAGGCGACCTGAACGTAAATATGTTCTCCCCTGATAATCAGGATATTCTTTTATCCGTAAAAGATTTATTGGGAAGAGAAATTCTGAGCAAAAAACTGACAGGAGTCTATGGAGAAATCAATGAACATTTTTCCTTATCCGGACTTCCCCGGGGAGTGTATCTTTTTAATATCGAAACTCCATCCGGAAGTAGAAACGAAAAGATAATGTTTGAATAAACCCAAATCCTATAAACGAAAACAGGAGCAGTTTTGAAGATTGCTCCTGTTTTTTTTGCTTACTCCCAGTCTTTCAGTAAATCCGGTCTCCGTTCCCGGGTTTTTTTGAGTGATTGCTCCTCAAGCCAGGCCGATATTTTGGCGGCATGACCGGAAGTCAGAATCTCCGGGACTTTATGCCCTTCCCATTCAGCAGGGCGGGTATATACAGGAGCGTCCAGTAAATTATCCTGAAAAGAATCGAACAATGCTGAGGTTTCATCAGAAAGCACTCCGGGAATAATTCTACCTATCGCATCCACCAGGACCAAAGCCGGCAATTCGCCCCCCGATAGTACATAATCTCCAATGGATATTTCTTTGGTGATAAACAAATCTCTTACTCTTTGGTCGATTCCCTTATAATGTCCGGCAAGCAGAATGAGATTTTGGGTGAGGGAAAGCCGGTTTGCGGTTTTTTGATTAAAGGTCTCTCCGTCAGGAGTCAGATAAATTACTTCATCATACGTTCTTTCTGACTGTAAACTCCTGATACAGCGCGCAATCGGCTCAATCATCAGCACCATTCCCGCTCCGCCTCCGAAAGGATAATCATCTACCTGACGATGATTATAGGGAGTATAATCCCTTAAATCATGTATATGCACCTCTAATAATCCAAAGGCCTGTGCTCTTTTGAGAATACTGTGGGAAAGCGGACTTTCCACGAGTTGGGGTACACAGGAAATAATATCTATACGCATATTTTTTTATCCTATAAAAACCGGTAAGATACCGTTTCGGGCACAAAGATACGGATTAGTCCGGGGTTTTCATAAGTATATGCATCACAGAGTCCGGAAAAAGTTCAGAAACAAGCGGGCTCAGGGGATTCTCTCTGCCGGTTTCCGTTCAAAGCATCCGGTAATAAATCAAAAAGCAGAGGAAATGAATCCCTCTGCTTTTTATTATACTGATTTTGCGTTTTTCTGTTATTCCATAATGAACGGATAATCGCCTACATACACATCTGTATAGAGCTGATCGGGGGTAGGATAGGGAGAAGCTTCTGCAAATTTCACACATTCTTCTACTTCCGTATCAATCGCACTCTCGATAACCTCAAACTCCTCATCCGTTGCCATATTATGTTCTTTAAGATAGATTTTGAGCGTTGCTATAGGGTCAAGACCTCTGTATTTTTCCAGTTCTTCGCGGGTACGGTATTTCTGAGGGTCAGACATAGAGTGACCACGGTAACGATAGGTATTGATTTCCAGAAACACAGGTCCTTTGCCTTCTCTGATATGCTGAACCGCTTTGGATACCTGCTCATATACTTCAAAAACATCCATTCCGTCCACAGCCCATGAAGGCATATCATAAGCAAGACCCAGTTTCCATATTTCTGTTACGTTGGAAGTTCTTTCTACTGAGGTTCCCATTGCGTACTTATTGTTTTCACAAATATACAGCACCGGCAGCTTCCAGGTCATAGCCATATTGAAAGCTTCATGCAAAGCCCCCTGACGCACCGCTCCGTCTCCCATGAGACATACACAAAGGTTATCCTTATCCTGATATTTCTGAGCAAAGGCAACGCCTGCACCCAAAGGAATTTGTCCGCCTACGATTCCGTGTCCGCCGAGGAAATTATGTTCTCTGGAAAAAAAGTGCATTGACCCTCCTTTGCCTTTGGAGCATCCTGTAGATTTTCCGTACAGTTCTGCCATACACTGATTCATAGAAATCCCTCTTGCCATTGCATTTCCATGATCTCTGTAAGCGGTAATTACATAATCATCTTTCCGGATAGCGTATTCTACTCCGATTGCAACAGCCTCCTGTCCAATATAAAGGTGGCAAAATCCTCTGATTTTTTGCTGCATATAAAGACTGTTTGCCTTTTCTTCAAACCGGCGGATTGCAAGCATGTCTTTGTACCAGTTCATCAACATGCCTTTATCATATTTTGAAACAACAGATGTTTTAACTTTTTTTGCCATGAATATTATATAATGGTTAAAATGCGGCCCAAAATTACAAAAGTTCAACAAAAATTCAAGAATTATGTTTTACTTTTCACACAAAACCTGTAATTAACCCCTAAAAATGCTAAAATAAAGGTTTTTTAAAGGGATATATTTATTGTTTAAAAGAAATTTCCTTTTCAATATATAAAAAAAACAATCTTTCGGATTTTCTCCGTTAATTTGTGTTTTTAAAATTCCGGTTATTTATTGCTCTGAAGAGAATATAAATAATAAAATTAAAAATAAATTCCCTTTAACGAGGGAATTAAAAATACTTTTTCTGTTTTTACAAAAAATTTCAGATATTTGCGCCTTAACAATTTATTAACATTAACATAAAACCATAATATTCATGTTAGATTCAATAATTTCTGTAAATTTACTCGGACTAGGTCTCAGGGCTTTTTTTAATCTGTTGATATGTATTTCAATCGTTCGGTTCATTTACAGCAGGCAAAGTAATAACCGTGAGTTCATTTTTGCGCTTTACACTTTTAATATCGTAATTTTTTCTTTATGTGCTTTACTCCGGGATGTAGAAATGCAAATCGGCTCCGGGTTTGGTTTATTTGCATTATTCGGGCTGCTCAACTATCGTACAGAAGTAATGAAAACCAAAGATATGACCTACCTTCTGGTCGTAATCTCTGTAGGGTTTATCAACGGGCTATACAAAGACGGGTCGGATTTGGGTGAGGTAATCTTCCTCAATATTTTAATTATTGTAGCAGTATATCTTCTTGAAAGTATCCTTCTTGCCAATTTCCCCATGAGTACAAGGGTTCGTTATGAAAAAATCGAATTAATTACCCCTGATAAAAGAAATGATCTGGTGGAGGATTTAAAACTAAGAACAGGACTCAATATCACCGATATCACTATTGATGATATCAACTACCTGAATGACACTGCCCTTATCACTATTTATCATAAAAATAAAAAATAGATACAGCGTAATCTCAGGATATGAGTTCTTCCCTGTAAGGAAATAATTGCAGGGTAAGTGCGGATTTCCTGAGCTGAAAAACGGCAGCAATTCTCCATATTCAATCTGATAAAAGAAGAAATAATCCATGAGGTTATTTCTTCTTTCGTTTTTCGGAAAGCCCTGAAAGAGAGTTTATCAGAAAAGTTTCAATTTATTATTTCGTTTTTAAAACAATTTGTTTAATCCTCTGTTTGAATTCTTGTACAGAAAAACACAGGGACGATATGGCGAAATATTCAATCAGTGAAATAGAAAGACTCACTCAGATTAAAGCTCCTACTTTAAGAATCTGGGAAAAAAGATATGGATTAACATTCTCAAAAAGAACGGAGAATAAAATCCGTTTTTACGAAGAACAGGACTTGCTTGTTCTGCTGCAAATCACTAATCTGATTCAGGCAGGATTTAAAATTTCTACTATCCTTAAAATGACATCCGATGAAAGGAAAGAAAACATCATCCGGTGTCTTCATTCTGATTCTGAGGTGGAACTTTTTGTGAATCAACTCATTGTAGCGATGTTTGAACTGAATGAAAATCTTTTTCATATGGTATGCAAACATTGTTTCCAAACCAATGGCGTTGAAGAAACAATGATAAAAGTAATATACCCCTTTCTGGAAAGAATCGGGCTTTTATGGATTACGGAAAACATCAACCCTGCGCGTGAGCATTTTGTCAGCAACCTCATTCGTCAGAAGCTGATTGCAGAAACCGATAAATTGCCTGTCCCTGAAAAAGCTCAGAATAACTCCTTCCTTTTGTTTCTGCCCGAAGGGGAATTACACGAAGTCTCTTTGCTTCTGTTAAACTATATGCTGAGAAGACGGGGAAATCATACCTTGTACCTCGGACAGAATACCCCTCTGGAAGAAGTAGCAGCTTCCATTTCTCACTATCCTGCCACTTACGTATGTACAATTCTTACCTCCTCTCTCACTCAGGAGGTACACTCTCTCTTACAATCGCTTGAGCAATTTACCGGAAAGTCCAGAGTAGTTGTGGGCGGTAGGGTTTCCGGCGAAATCAATAAGGCTGACTACGGAAATATCGACTTCATCTCCTCTGCATCAGAAGTTGCACAGTGGATAGAAGACAGAAGCCCGGTAAATATGGCGGAAGCAGGGTAAATTACTATTGTTTGAACTTCGTTTTTACGGTGGAAATCAGTGCCCGCTTCAGTAACGGTCCGCGATGCCCTCTTTTACTTCCTTTCCGAAAGCTATCAAACCAGAATTTGGAGTAAATAATTGAGAAGACGTAGGTCGTTCCATGTCCGAAACGATTACTTACTTTCCGTAGTTTTACTTTTTCGGCTCCGTTTTTACGCATACAGTCGTAGGCAGACATTGTATTGGTAAAGCTTACCTGCTCGTCCCCTTTGGAGTAATATAATTGCATAGGACAATCCGGCCTCCATTCACAGGTGCCATTTTCTCTGAGTATTTTGGTAAATGCAAAAGAAGTATCTTCCAGAAAACCTTTCAGAAATGCATCCGTCAGCATGTCTTTGGGTACTTTCGGCAGAAGGTCGTTAAATTCCCGGGTAGAATAAGCCAGATCGTACAGGCCTTTTTTTACGACTGTATCATAAGGAGGCTTAAATACCTCCAGAATATTACCATCATAAAAATGATATGCCTCCTGATAGGAAACGATGAGATAAGGTAAATAAAATGGATACTTATATTCTTTGAACACTACGTCCCGCTGCTTGCCGGCCATATCATAAGCTCCTGACATAGGTGCCGAAGCCGTAACCGGAAACTCCGCCGGAAATTTTTCCTGCATCATTCTGGTAGTTGCCATTGCTGCATGTCCTCCCTGAGAATACCCCGCCACAAATAACTGCTGATTCAGTTCCGTTTTTATCTGAGGTGCCATTGCCCGAAAAGCCCGTATCAAATCCAGAGAAGCCTGAGCCTCTGATTCTGCATGCTGATACAAATGCATTTTCTCCCCTTTTCCCAACCCCAGATAGTCGGTCATCAATACAGCGTATCCATCTGCTGCATACCACAGGCAGAAAAAAATCTCACCGGGAGTTCTCATATTGGCAGTCTTCAATTGCGTCCCATGATTATAGGAAATCAGCGATACTTTTCCTTCAGTTTTAGGAACCAGTGCCCAGCCGGACACTTTCACTTTGCTGCCGTCAGGATAGTTTGAGTAATAAATCACTTCATACAAATCCACCTCATACCGGATGGGCACAATCATTTCAGGAAGTTTTACCTGCTTCCACCGCTTCTGAAGAGAATCCTGCGTAAAGGTAAATTTCTTCTGAAAACTAATAAGCGGAGAATTCTGCGAAAACAGCGTAAAGGAGGTAAGGCATAAAAACACAAAATAAATTATCCGTTGTTTCATTTCTTTATAAGGTTAAATATCCGTCAGATATATGGTGATTCAATACAATAAAAATTCATAAGAGTAAAAATCCTCTTATTATAAAAAACTGTGAGCAGGACGTTCTGGTTTTTGAGAACCTGTCTAAATCCCAAATATTTTACGCCAGTTTCCGGCTTCGGAAGGCTGCATTCTGCCCGATAAAATCATCCGCAGTTCCCTTCTTGTCATTGCGGATTGATAAAGCTCTTTTTCCTCATCGGATTCAGGCTCAACCTGATTTACCGGAATCGGATTACCAGACTGGTCCACTGCGACAAATGTATAGTAGGCGGAGTTGGATTTGCGTTTTTCTTCTGTCTGAAGATTTTCAGCCCAGACATCCACTTTCACCTCCATAGACGAAGTAAAACAACGGGTTACTTTTGATTCCAGAATCACGACTTCTCCTAATTTAATGGGAGATTTAAATTCCACAAAATCCACAGAAACAGTAACGACAATCCGGTTAGAGCATTTCTGAGCAGAAATTGCAGTGATAATATCCATCCAGTGCAGGAGTTTTCCTCCCATGAGGTTTCCTAATGTATTGGTATCATTCGGCAAAACGAGCTCTGTACGGGAAACAAAAGTATCAGCAATTTTTTTAGTACGCATGTTTGTTTTTATTTGATAATCAGTCTGGTTTATTACAAACCGGTTTTATTCACAAAATGTTGAAAAATAATATTCGGAAATTCTGCTGCAAAATTGCATCTTTGTGTCCACATTCACAAATAATTTCGATTTATGCAGGCTTATCTGGATTTATTAAGACACGTAATGGAAAACGGGACCGATAAAGGAGACAGAACCGGTACAGGAACAAGAAGTATTTTCGGGCATCAGCTGCGCTTTAATCTTCAGGAAGGTTTCCCCCTGGTTACCACCAAAAAAGTACATCTTAAATCCATCATTTATGAGCTGATATGGTTTCTCAAAGGAGAAAGCAATATCCGTTTTCTCAAAGAAAATAAAGTAAGAATCTGGGATCCGTGGGCAGATGAAGACGGAGAGTTAGGACCTGTTTATGGCGTTCAGTGGAGAAGCTGGAAAGGGGCGGACGGCACTACCTTTGATCAGATTCAGGCTTTGCTTGATGAGATTAAAAAAAATCCAAACTCCCGCAGACTCATTGTCAATGCCTGGAATGTAGCAGAAGTTGATAATATGGCCTTGCCTCCATGTCATACGATGTTTCAGTTTTATATCGCTGACGGCAAACTCTCCTGTCAGTTGTACCAGCGTAGTGCCGATTTATTTATCGGAGTGCCTTTCAATATCGCTTCCTATGCGCTGCTTACGATGATGGTTGCCCATGTGACAGGGTATGAACCCGGCGATTTCATTCATACATTTGGTGACGCTCATATCTACTATAATCATTTTGACCAGGTAAATGAGCAGCTCAGCCGCAAGCCTTACCCTTTGCCTCAGATGAAAATCAATCCGGAGGTAAAATCCCTTTTTGAGTTCCGTTATGAGGATTTTGAGTTAACGAATTATGTCTCTCATCCGGCAATTTCAGCACCAGTTGCCGTTTAATCAATATTCAGTAAATGAGCAGAGACGACAGAGCAAAAACCGGAAGAGAAACGCTTGCTATTCTGGAAGATGGGTATTATATCAGCTCCAGAGGTAAAAAGGTAGAAATCAAAGAGGCTACGGAAGCCGCTATTCAGGGAAGTATTCATTATCCTGAGAATTCCTTTGAGAGTGTTTTTGAGCGAAGGGACGAAATTCTCAGATTAAATTCTCCCCGCAAAACTGTATTCGGGGTAAACCTGCTTTCCTCTCTTGAAGCCTCTTATAAACTCCTCGCAGAAGCGCCCAAAGTGCTTTGCCTGAATTTTGCTTCGGCGAAAAACCCAGGAGGCGGATTTTTAGGTGGTGCTCAGGCTCAGGAAGAAAGTCTCGCCCGTTCCTCTGCATTATATCCCTGTATCGCACAAATGAAAGCGATGTACACTTCTAACCGTTTGTACAGAAGTACTTTGTACCATGACGATATGATTTATTCTCCGGATGTACCGGTTTTCAGAAATGACAATGCAGAACTGCTGGAAAATCCCTATCCGGTTTCTTTCATCACCGCACCTGCCGTAAATTACGGAACAATGAGTAACAGCGAAAAAGACAAAGCAGATAAGGTAATGCTAAACAGAACAGAGAAACTCCTTTCTGTTGCAATTATACATAATCACAGACATCTCGTTCTGGGAGCCTGGGGTTGTGGCGTTTTCCGGAATAATCCGGAGAGGGTAGCAGGATATTTCCGTCATCATCTGATAGAAAATCCGCTTTTCAATGCCTTTTTTGAGAAAATTGTATTTGCTATTCTTGCGGCATCGGAAGACAATGCAAATGCCCGCCCTTTTATAAAGGCCTTTGGAAGAAAATAAACCGGATTAAGACAATACCTCAAACCGGAATACTTCCGTTACCGAGTTTGCCAGTAGCTTCCGGCTGGCTTCCTGTACTTTTGCTTCCGCTTCTTCCTTGCTGTCGGCTTCGATTGCCAATTCTACCCTTCTGCCTACTCTTACACTTTCAACATTCTGAAAACCAAGGTTTTTTAATCCGTTCAGGGTAGCTTTTCCCTGTGGGTCCAGAATTTCAGGGCGGGGCATAATATGTACTACAGCTTTAAATTGCATAATCTATGATTTTTTATGAGAGGATAAATGATAAATCTTTTTCAGGTGCAAAATTAGGAAAAATTTAAATCTAATCGTACAAATCTTTCAGTAATTGTTCTGAACGGGAATATTCCAGTACTGTTTTGCCTGTAATATGTAAGGCCCTTGCCGGGTACCTCTTCAGCAGAATATGCTCATGGGTCACCATCAGGATTGCAGTGCCCGAAAGGTTGATTTTGCGGAGCAGTTCCATTATCGTATCGGTCATTTCCGGGTCGAGGTTTCCCGTAGGTTCATCGGCTATGAGCAAAAGCGGATCATTAATCAGGGCTCTTGCAATTACGACTCTCTGCTGCTCGCCTCCCGAAAGCTGATGAGGCATTGCCTTTTCTTTTCCGTTCAGGCCTACTTTTTCCATCACTTCCTGTATCCTTGCACTGATTTTGGACTCCTGAGTCCAGCCTGAGGCTCTGAGGCAAAAAGAAATATTGTCATATACATTTCTGTCCGGCAGCAGCTGAAAATCCTGGAATACAATCCCCAGTTTTCTTCTCAGAAAAGGAATCTGATTCTGGGAAATGTTTCCAAGGTCAAAGTCTCCGAAAATAATTTTACCTGAATCCGGTTTTTGGTCTGCATAAATCATTTTCAGCAACGTACTTTTTCCTGAACCGGTTTTTCCGATGATATACAAAAACTCTCCCAAATGCACATTAAAACTTACATTTTCAAGGATTGTTTTCCCGTGAAAGGATTTGGCAACATTTTCAAAGGTTAATATTCTGCGAGTTTCCATGATTTATTACTGATTAATGTTGCAGGATAGCCTGAATGGGTTCGCCTGTAGATGCATTGGGAAGAGGAATATTCAGAATAAAAGACAACGTAGGCGCAATATCGGTAATTCTTCTGTACTCAGAGATTGTACCTGCCGGAATTTTCCAACCGTACCAAAGCATAGGAACATGTGTATCATAATTATAATACGAGCCATGCGTAGTGCCGGTTTTACCATATTCCAGCCATCCGGGAGCATATTTTACCACGAGGTCTCCGGAACGCGCCGGCAAAAACCCGTTTTTAATTTTTTTATTCAATATTTCGGTATAATCCTGATTTGCAATATCATAACCATTCAGTACTCCGGTTACACCAGCCTGACTCATCAGGAATTCTATCGATTTTTCCTCCAGTTCTTTTGCATTCACGTAAAATTTTTTCATCCTTTCCTTATTAAAATATACCTGATCATTGGTAATCGTAGTGATGATTGAGTCCCCGTAGAATGGTTTCAGAAAACGTCCGAGCCCGGCCTTGAGGGAATCCAGACGGTAATTGCCCGCCGGAATCCGGTTGTCATTCATATACGTAGTATTGTATGCGCCTCCGTGGTCAGCGGTGAGAAAAATCAGATAATCTTTTTGTCCCACATTTTTATCCAGAAATGCCATAAAATCTGCCAGATTCCTGTCAAGTCTCAGGTAAGTATCTTCTGTTTCGATTGCATTAGTACCAAACTGATGTCCAACGTAGTCCGTAGAAGAAAAACTCACTGCGAGTAAATCCGGATATTCATCCTGTCCCAGTTTTTCGCCGGTAATCGCTTCCATCGCAAATTCACAGGTAAGGGAGTTTCCAAAAGGCGTTGCCGCCAGCAATCCTACACCGGACAATTTTGCTATCTCCGGAAGATTATGTGGAAATACCGGTTTGGTTTCATTTTTGAAAAGCCCTTCGTAAGCCGTTTCATCGGGGGTACTTTCCGTATAGCTTTCGATTGGCAGGAGGGTTTCCCAGGGTTTGGAAAGATATTCCTGCGCTTTGCCTTTTGCGTTGAAATCCTTCACCCACTGAGGCAAATCCGTCATATAGTAGGTACTCGTCATCCAGTTTCCGCTGCTTTTTCCATCAAACCAATAAGCGGCATCCGGCATATGCCCGGCCGGTAAAATCGCCCCTCTGTCCTTGATTGCAATCCCGATTACTTTTGATTTTTTTTGATAGGCAAGCCGAAGTTCATCTGAAATATTGGAGGACATCAGTCTTTTGGGAGACATCATACCGGAAAGTACGTTTCCTCCTACCGCCGACACCGATAAATCCTCAGAGCAATAAACCATTTTCTTTTCTTCTCTTGAATACCAGTCGTTTGCCACAATTCCGTGATAAGCAGGAGTAGTGCCGGCATAGACCGAAGCGTGGCCGGGTCCTGTATAAGTGGGGACATAATTATAATGTGCGTTTTCGCAGTTCAATCCGCCTTTGACTAATCGCCGGAAACCGTTTTCTGAAAATTTACTCCAGTAACGCATGAGATAATCATACCGCATCTGATCCACCACAATCCCTACTACCAGTTTCGGGGGGGTATTCGGACGGGTAACAGAGGAAAACTGCTGAGAAAATCCCGCTACGGATAGTATCAGAAGGAAAACTGTGTATAAAAATGATTTCATTTTACTTTTTATATTTATCATGCAAATTAATACTTTTTTTCTGAATAATCCGATGAAAAGAAGCAATAACCGACATTCTTAAACTTCAGACGCCTGATTATCAGCAGATATTATCATTTTATTATCCTTTCAGTCTATAAAAAAATATGCACAGTTTGCCCTACTTTCTGCACAGAAATCCGCTTTGTGGGGACAGTAAAAAAGAGAAAGGAAAAGTTTTTGTAAATTGCAGCACTTTTCAGGACAACCTCTGCCAGCGTTCTTTTCAATACAGAAATGAATCCGGAGAAAAGCAGAATATTCCTTAATAAAAGACTATTTTAATATGATTTTATCTCGTTTTTCTTTCATATTTTTCTGCATTCTGCTTCTGACAGGTGCGGGTTGTGCAGTACAGACTTCTCCCATGGGCGGCCCGCCGGATAAAACGCCTCCCAAAATCGAGCGGGCAAAACCCCTGAATCAAACGCTTAACTTCAAAGAGAAATCCATTACAATTCATACAGACAGTTATCTTAAACCGGTCACTTATGGAAAAGAAGTGTTTATTTCTCCCCTTTTGAATACTCCTCCCAAAATTTCGGTTTTCGACAGGCGGATTGTCATTAAATTTCAGGATACTCTCAGGCCCAATACTACTTATGTGGTTACCTGCTCGGATTTAACGGATAATTTCTCCGGGCAAAAAACCGAACAACAGTTTACCTACGCTTTTAGTACCGGCTCTGTACTGGACAGCATGAAAATTACCGGAAAAGTAATAGACGGAGTCACAGGGGTGGGAGAAAAGGAAATGAGTGTGCTTTTATTTGATACTGACAGTATAAAAGGAAACGACTTCTTTGGAAAAAGACCTGATTATCTTGCCAAAACCGACGCTTCGGGGCAATTTGTACTTTCTAATCTGAAAAAGAAAAAATACCGTATTTTCAGCCTCAAAGACAATGACCAATCCAATACTTTTAATCAAAAAAATGAAAAAATCGGACTGGACACCATTCCTTTTGTCGTTTTTGGAGATACCGGTTCTTCGGTAGTACATACGATTATCAGTTTTACTCAGGATGAACAGCCGCCATTGCTGAAAGGATACGAATGGACAGGAAAAGATGCTCTGCTCACAGACTGGAGCGAAAATGTTCTTACAGACAGTATCCGAATCTTTATAAGTGATACCCTCAAAACCCATAAAACCCGGATTCAGGACTTTGTCATTCTCTCAGAGAAAAAACAACTTTTTTTTCAGATGCCCCGTACCCGTCAGGAATATAGTACACTCATTTTCGAAAATATCAAAGATAGCCTGAATAACCGGTCAGATACATCTCTTTTTATCGTACCCAAAAACATCATGAATCTTAAAGAAAAGCCCCTTTTACAAAAACCCGTTTATCGCTTTGATTCCCTTCGTTACGAATGGCTTTTTGCGGAGACCCTTCCGGATTCTTTACTGTCTTATATTTATGTAACAGACTCTGCCGGCAGAACTCTTTCCAAAGATAGTGTTTCGCTGATTGCCAAAGGACTAAAAGGAAGCCTTTCTTTCCGGTATCCCGGCAATCTCCCTTCAAAAATGCGTTTGAAAATGAAGGGAGAAATATTTGCACAAAAAGACACCGTCTTTTCTTTTCCGGTTCCGCTTCCGGACTCTGCTCAGTACGGCACACTCAATGGGAAAGTGGTAACGGAAGGATATGAAGGAAAAATTGTACTTATTCTGAATACAGGCGGAGGAGCGGGCAAGTCAAAGGAAAATACGGCTGTGACCGGGACGACCTATGTTTTATATAACCGGAACTTTGACCTGAAAAATATGCCTCCCGGCGCATACAGCGTAAAGGTGATTTTTGATGCAGACGGAAACGGCTGCTGGACTCCCGGCTCTCTGAAATCCGGAAGGCTTCCTGAAAAAATTTACTCCCCAAAGGAAACCATCAGTATCCGTGCAAACTGGGACCTCGACAAACAGGAAATTATCGCTCCTTTTGTTTCCAGAAGTGCCGAAGGTGGCGGGAAAGGTGGCGGGAAACCCCTGCCTGCCGAAGAGAAAAAAGAGGGTAAGAAGTAAAAAACTATACGGGTTAATACGTATTTTTAGGCAATAATTTGCTAAGAATAATTTTACGCATTATATTTGATGTCGTTATTCATGATTAAAACCCTGTAGTTTAATCATGTAAATCTGACAGGATACTATTGATAATTATCTCTTTTTTCAAGATAAATATCTTTATTTCAATTTAGTTTTTTGTTTCTCTTTTTAAAGTTAAATCAAACATCGACACCATGTATGAAGCCAATACAGATCTGCTTTTCGAACAGTTTATCAAACAGCTGGAAGACGAGAAAAAATATATTTCATGTGAAGTACTTGAGCACATTAACCATGAATTAGTTTCTTTGAAAAAAAATACTCAGGAAAATACAGATACTGACAGAAAAATCGATTCCATTATCGGACAAATCAGAAAGGTCAGTTCAGAATTACGTCCGGTATTGTTTGAAGAGGTAGGCTTAAAAATCAGTATTGAGCAGTTTATCCAGCCTTTGCAGGATAAACATGATTTGTTCATTACTACGGATATCCGGTATAAGAAAGAACTGGGTAAAGACCACGAGCTTCAGATTTACCGAATCATTCAGGCTGCACTTTGGGACATCATCTCAAGGGCAAAAGCCAAAGCGGTAAAAATTTCTGTCGTCTCTCAACCTGGTGAAGTTTTAGTTACCCTGAAAGACAATAGCTTCAGGTTTGAAAGGGAGAATGAACTCCGAAAAGCATACAATCCCGGCGGGTTATCTGTCATCATCGCTCGCAGTAAAGCCATAGGCGGAAAAACCATGATTCAATCCGGAAATGACGGAACCTCCCTTATGATTAGTATTCCAATTCCCTTAAAAAAATGACGACTTTCCTTATTGCAGATGATCACCCTTTTATCCTTATAGGAACCAAAACTTTTGTTGAGTCTCTTGGATACCATGTATCCGAAACGTGTACCAACGGGCTTACCGCCTTGAATCTGATTCTTTCTAAAAAGCCGGATATTGCTATTCTTGACATCAGTATGCCGGGAATATCCGGTCTGGAACTGCTGGAAAGGCTGCGAAAAGAACAGGTCACTACTAAAGTTATTTTACTGACGATGCATAATGAAATGTCAGTGTTTATTAAAGCCAAAGAACTGGGAGCAAAGGGATACGTACTGAAGGAAAATACAACGGAAGAACTCAGTGACTGTATTCAGCAGGTTCTCTCAGGCAAAACGTATGTCAGTAGCAGACTCAATGCATATACTTCCCCTGAGGGTGAAGAAAATAACCCCGGAGACACCCTGACTTTTGCCGAAAGGAAAATCATCAAAATGATTGCGGAGCAACGTCCCAGTGCTGAAATTGCCGAAATGTTATTTATCTCTGAAAGAACGGTAGAAGTACACCGCAGAAATATTATCCGGAAGCTTCAGCTTCCCAAAGAAAAAAATGCCCTTCTGATCTGGGCTTTAAAAAACATAAAATAACCCGCTATCTAACCATTTTTCCGGATATAATCCCCTGATTTATAAAAACAGGTCAGGATTTTCGTAATTTCTTTCCGGATATTTCCTGTAATCATTTTCCCTTTCCCGTAAAATATCGTAATTTTGCAAAAAACATTTCAGAAAGGAACCCATGAAAATTGTAAAAATAGCCGGTGCTTGTTTGAATCAGACTCCTTTGGACTTCAGGGGAAATACGCGCAATATTATCTCTGCCATTGACGAAGCGAAACTCAGAGAAGTAAGTATTCTCTGTCTTCCGGAACTGGCAATCTCAGGATACGGGTGCGAAGACGCTTTTTTCAGTGAGTATGTGACGGAGCGTTCGTTTAAAGCACTGGAAGAAATTGCCACCGTTTGTGACGGAATCACGGTTTGTGTAGGCCTGCCTCTTGTCTATGAAAACTGCCTCTATAATACCGTTGCAATGATTCATGATACCGAAATCATTGGATTCGTAGCAAAACAGGAACTTGCCGGTGATGGTATTTACTACGAGCCCCGGTGGTTCAAAAGCTGGGAAACCGGACAAATTGCCATTTTCAAATGGAAAGACGAAATGTATGAACTTGGAGATTTACTCTTCGAAATAGATGGTGTAAGAATCGGATTTGAAATATGTGAAGACGCTTGGAACGGTGAAAGACCTGCCCAAAGGCATTACCTTAATAACGTAGATGTCATTCTGAATCCCAGTGCCTCCAACTTTGCTTTTGGCAAAACGCATACAAGAGCCGCTTTGGTAACAGAAACCTCAAGGGCTTACAGTTGTACTTACGTATATAGCAATCTGCTGGGAAATGAAGCCGGAAGAATCATCTTTGATGGCGAAATTCTGATAGCGCAGGGAGGAAAACTCCTGGCCCGAAACGAACGGTTTTCTTTTAAAGACTATCAAATCCTGCCGATTACGGTGGATGTATTTGCTTTAAGAACCAAAAAGAAAAAATCTTTTAATTTTGACCCGGAGTTACCCACCGCCCTTCTTGACCTTGAAGGGACGCTTCCTCTGATTGCTTTTGAACCTCATCCCCCGGTTTCGCCTTATGAATCCAAGGAAGAAGAGTTTTTGTGCGCCGAAACGCTTGGTTTATTTGACTATATGCTGAAAAGCAAAAGCCGTGGATTTGCGCTTTCGCTTTCGGGTGGAGCGGACTCTTCGGCCTGTGCTGTTCTTTGCGCCAAAACGTTTGAAAGAGCAGAAGAAGAGCTTGGCAAAAAGAAATTAATGGAAAAACTGTCCTACGCAGGCCTCAATCCGCAGAAAGGAATTGTTTCACAAATGCTTACCTGTGTTTATCAGGCAACCGAAAACAGCGGAAACCAAACCCTCGAAAGTGCAAGAGAACTGGCAAAAGGATTAGGAGCTACTTTTTATCAGTGGGAAGTGGAACATATTCATCAGTCCTACATTAAGTTGCTGGAAGGCTCGCTGGAAAGAGACCTCACCTGGGAAAAAGACGATATTACTTTACAGAATATTCAGGCAAGGCTCAGAGCACCCGGAATTTGGATGGTTGCCAATATCTTTAATTCTCTTCTGCTTACGACAAGTAACCGGAGCGAAGCCGCTGTCGGATATGCTACTATGGATGGCGATACTGCCGGCGGGCTTGCGCCCCTCGCAGGAGTGGATAAGGCCTATCTCCGAAAATGGCTGGTTTGGGCAGAAAAAGCCCTTCCGATTCCGGAATTACGTTTCGTAAACCAAATGCAACCTACTGCGGAATTGCGCCCTTCTGAGTTTCTGCAGACGGATGAAGACGACCTTATGCCTTATCCGATTCTGGATGCTATCCAAAAACTCGCTGTCCTGGAATACCGCTCTCCTGTTGAGTGTTTCCATTTGCTTAAAGGAGTATGCCCTGATATTTCCCTGAAAAAATATATCCGGCGGTTTTTTACTTTATGGTGCAGAAATCAATGGAAAAGAGAACGATATGCCCCGTCCTTTCATCTCGATGATGAAAACCTGGATCCCCGGTCATTTTGCCGGTATCCTATCCTGAATGGAGGCTATAGCGAAAATCTGGCAGAAATGGACAGAATTGAGTAAGTCCTCTTTTTTCAGTCCTGAAGAAGTTGAAACCATTGATTTTACAGATTGCTTATTATAATCCTTGCTATTATGCCTCACGAAATAGAAATCAAAATTCTGGAAATTGACAGGAGTATTATTGAACATAAGCTGAAAAATGCGAATGCTATCCTTCATTTTTCCGGTGAAATGGCCGCCGTTTTTTTCGATAACGA
>JAIBAH010000067.1 GCA_019695295.1 Bacteroidia bacterium
ATTCCTGTAACTGATTTACAAACAGGGGCGAAAGTGCGTAATCCCTGAATTTTGCGCCATTGATTCCGACAGCGTGATACAATACCCCGCTCCGGTTGTTTTCCAGACTGATTCCATGAATGCTGAGTGCATTATGATGACTGGCATTTTCTGTACTCAGTACTATCGTTTCCGCAGGCTCCTGCAGATTCAGAACCCCTCTTTGTCCGGAACTCCTATGAGTGATTGTGCCCAGCTCCTTTCCCGTACCGGATTTAAAATGCAGTCCGGCATCATGCTGCTCAAAATTATAAAACACACACACTCTGTCAAAACGGTAATCTATCCCGTACCGGTTAAAAATCCTGATTTTTAGCTCAGGATGAAGCGTATGGGTTTGAATACTAAACCCTCCGATTCCGGTTTCCACTTTATCGCTAAAAGAATGGTCTGTGATTTTTTTGCTTTTCCATACAGCATTACTCTCAATGGAATAATCGAAAGGCTCATTGGTATTTGCGATTTTTAGCGGTACAATCAATCCCCGGCCTGCATTTCCGAAATGATCCTGAAAGTGCTTTCTTACCACACAGGTCATCATATCCTGCTGAATATGAGAGTCTCCGATATGTACAATGTGAACCTGTCCTTTTTCTTCCTTTTTTAACCGCATCAACGCTCCGTAAAAACGGGACAAACTCCTGTCGTTTTGTAATCTGTTGATATCCTCAGATACTTTCTCCGGCATTACAGAAGGTTTGAAAACAAGTTTAGGTTCAGTTTGCCCCCGGCAGGATTCAAACATCGTGAGAAAAAAAATACAATTCCTAATCCATTTAATTATCATGTCATGAAATAAAAATAAAGGTTAAGATGGGTTTTTAAGGCATGTTTTGTGTAAAATCCTGCTTTTTACGGT
Source organism: Bacteroidia bacterium (assembly GCA_019695295.1). Taxonomy (GTDB): domain Bacteria; phylum Bacteroidota; class Bacteroidia; order J057; family J057; genus JAAFHL01. The sequence continues at coordinate 899 of JAIBAH010000067.1, forward strand.
TTTCGATTTCCAGTATCAGCGCATTACTCAGCATTTTTGCAATTTCCCGCCCACCCGCAAATGACAAATGTGTATAATCTTTTCCTGCCCACCCTTTCTCTACAAAAGAGAGGATAGCATTTTCTCCGCCCATCGCCTCCCAGGTATCCCAGTATAGCAGGCCATATTTTTCCGCCAGCTTTTTTTGCTGCTGCCTGATAGTTGTAATTTGAGGCAAAGTCCTGATTTCGCCGCTTCCCGCCTTTCCGCCTCTGTCACTTACCCCCATGATTAAAATACCGGCTTCCGGAAAGGAAGTCTGAATGTGTTCTATCGTTTTTTCCATGGCTTTTTCATATTGGACAAGTCCATTGGTACTCCCTCCTGAAACATTTAAACCAAACTCCAGCACGATGAGGGAATAATGCTGAAAAGAATCAGTGCCGGAGAGAATTTCAGAAGGAATTTTTAAAAGAGCCGGGCCGCTGTTTCCTCTGAGTGAAAAATTGTCAATGTAAATCCCTTCTTTTCCTTCGAGGCTCATTCCATAAAAAACAGCACCGGAAGTATCTTCGTATTGAAATGTAACCGATTGAAAATTAGCAGTATTTATCTCAAAGGAATTAATGTAGCCTCCCGGTTTCAGGGAAATTCGTTCCGGAGTGCGGTTATCTGTCTGTATCTCTGCAAAACCTTCCCGTTCTGTCCTGTAAAACAACCGAATCTGAGAATAGCCTTTTAAGGAATTCCATTTCAATAAACGGGGAACCCTGAAGGTAACGGAAGCTTCGCCTTTCGGTATATATACCCCTCCCGTAATGCCATACGGAACCGGAGAGGGCGCATTTTCAGTAATATGGAATGTGGTCCACCCTTTGTGTTTATGCTCAATCGTAGGCCTTAACCTCGATACCGGTGATGTAAAGGGTATGAATCCCACTCCGTTACCTCCGTAAACCTGCTGAAGGGTATCCCTTAATTGCGCAATAATCATATCGCCCTCAGTGAAGGAATCCCCAAAAAAAGCAATCCTGCATTTCCCCTTATTTCCTCTTATCGCATTGACTGCTTGTATCAGACTACGGTAGTTTTTGTCGTTTTTACCGAAATCTTCAATACAGAATATCCCTTTCGGACATGGACCGTTTTGCCCGGACTGAGGAATTCTGCCATTCATTTTTCCGCAGTTTCTCACTATCTGAAAGGTAGGATTGAGCATTTTTGAGAAATTCACTGTTCTTAACGGGTAGTTTGCAATCCGGATATCCGGGATAAATTGAGTGAGTACCAACAGCAGAATCACTCCTGAAATTGTATAAACTCCCTTTATAAGAAAATTATCCTTCATTATCTTGATTGAATATCCTTAATTGTATGATTTTTAACCCGAACAGACCTTTCCGATTTGGTAATAAACTGCTACCCTCTATGAAACATAAACTTTATTTTATTTTATAAAGAATAACTATCGCAAATTTACATAATATTTTAATCATGTATTATAACTATCGTAAAATATATTTTTAATACATTTAAATAAATGGATATTAATATGCCGGAATTTAGTTTTGCGGTAAAACGAAGGGGGAAAACGAAAAATAAAAAGAGCGAAAATGGGTTATATCTGATATTTTCATAATTTTACACAGCGATTTCTCTCAGGGTTGTGTTCAAAAAGATGTTTTACCCTTTAATAGATTTAAAATGAAATTATTCTGGACGAACTATCATTCTCACAGCCATTACTGCGATGGCAAATACAGTCCCGAAGCTCAGGTTTTGGGTGCAATTCGTCAGGGGGTAACTTCTTTTGGATTTTCTTCGCACAGCCCTCTTCCTTTTGATTCTGACTGGAATATGAAGGCCGAACGCCTGCCGGAATATCTCGGGGAGACGAAGTTACTGAAGGAAAAATACAAAGACACAATAGAAATCTACACTTCTCTCGAAACAGACTTTCTTACCGGAATATCGGGGCCGGGCCTGTACCGGGAAATGCTGGACTATACAATTGGTTCTGTGCATTTTTTACATCTGCCGGATGGCGTTACACCCTGGGAAATAGATGGCTCCTCGTCTTCTTTTTTAAAACATCTGACCGAAGATTACCATGGAGATATCAGACGGGTGCTTGAGATTTACTATCATCAGTTTTGCCGGATGGCCTCCGAAGATTGCCCGGAGATTACAGGGCACTTTGACAAAATAAAAATTCACAATGCTCACACTCCTTTATGGGATGAGTCGGAAAAATGGTACAAAACCCTTGTTTTTCAGGCATTGGAGGCGATTCAGGCTTCGGGCTGTATCATAGAAGTGAATACGAGGGGGTTTTACAAAAAAGGAATATCGCTTTATCCTTCTTTTTTCATCCTTGAGGAAATGCACCGCCGAAAAATTCCCGTCGTGCTGAATTCCGACTCCCACCTTCCGGATGAAATCACTCAGGGCTTTCCTTATGCCTCCGGAGTCCTGACAGAGGCCGGCTATAAAACCGTTAGAATTCTCAAAAAGGGTCAGTGGACAGAAGCCGGACTTACTCCGAACGGATTGATTCTGTAAAAAATATTAATCTTCCGGAACATAAGCGATTCTGCTGAGCTGATTTTCATCAAAATACTCTCGGGCAATCTCTGCCAAATCCATAGCAGTAAGTTTTTCTATTTCTTTCAGATAGGAATCAAAAGGAATCAGGGTTTTGTAATCCAGTATTTCCTTTCCCATACCCAGCATCTGACTGGACAGGTTTTCGTGACCCAGCGTAAGTTGTCCGCATAGCTGCTGCTGCGCCTGCCGAAACTGCATTTTTCCTAAAGGCTCCTTTAATGCTCCCAGCTCCTTTATCACCTTTGACCGAACCCTGTTCAATACTGCGGGGTCGCATGCATAATACACTCCCCATATTCCGCTATCAGTAAACGGAGAGTAAAAGGAATTAATATTATAAGTAAGTCCGTACTTTTCACGGATATTCAGATTCAGACGGGCATTCATTGCCGGACCTCCCAGAATGTTCTGTAATAATACAAAAGCATGATAGGATTTGTCATGAAGTCCCATCGCTCTCCCACCTATCAGTTCATGGGCTTGCTGAGTATGTGTTTTGATTTCTTTAATGCCAGAAGGGGTGAACTTTTCAGGATAATTTCTTGTAAATGATTGACTATATGAAGGTAAAATACTTAAATTCTTGTTTATTTCCTTCATTAATTCTTTTTCAGAAACATTACCAACCACAGAAAAAACTATATTATTATTGGAGTATTTTTTTTTATAAAAATCTATCAATATGGATTTATTTATTTTTGGAATACTCTCTTTTGTTCCCAGAATAGGAATTCCAAGTACATGATTGGGAAAAATCATCTCATCAAAATCCTCAAATATCGCTTCATCCGGAGCATCCCGGTACATATCTATTTCCTCCAGGATTACCTGACATTCCTTTTGAATTTCTTTTTCGGGAAAAACAGAGTCAAAGACAATGTCTGTGAGCAGGTTCACCGCCCTACCAAAATAGGCGGAACTGATAGCCGCATAGACACAGGTTTTTTCCTTCGTTGTATAGGCATTCACATCACCACCCACCGATTCAAGGTATTGCAGAATATGAAAGGTTTTCCGCTTTTGTGTACCTTTAAAAATCATGTGTTCAATAAAATGGGAGATTCCCGCATAGTCTCCGTCGTCTCTTCCTCCTGTATCAATGATAAATCCGCAATGAACGCTTTTTGTATAGGGGACATACTTATAGCAGACGTTGATGCCATTCGGTAAAACGAAAAATTTTTCTTGCATTTGTGTATTTTGAGTTTTCGGGTACAAAAATAAGAAAACATAATGAATAAAATGAAAAAACCTGTAATGAGTTGCATTACAGGTTTTTAACGATATGTTTTATGTGTAGGGTTTATTCTACGATTACGTTGAATCCGTGCTGAAAGTTTTTCCCTCCGGTGATACGAAGGATATATTTTCCTTTCGGTACCTTATTGAGGGTGAAAATAATGAGCTTTCTGGAGCTTACATTGTGATTCTGCTCAAAGGCTACAGTTTTGTTGTCCTTGGTATCAATCAGCTTCAGGATATAGCTACCGGGCTCATTTACAGCCACATTCATTGGTACATTATTTTTCAGTTCGGTCCATTTTACCCCCTGATTATCGCCCCCTTTCATCACAAGCTCTTCCGGCTGATACTCAGATTTTACAGTTTGACTATTGAGTGTCAAAGAACCTAAAAGGGTGTTTTTGGCAATGCAGCGGTAGGTTCCTGAGGAGGTTGTAAACATTGTATTACATCCCCTTACATTCGCTGCAATCAATTGGTTGTCTTTGTACCAGCTGTAATAAACGTTTTGGTCGCTTCCTCCCGCATTGACAATGAGCAGGTTACCTTCTTTTTGGATTTCAAGTGAGTCCTGATTGGCGAAGTTTACAAAATAGGATTTATCAGCTCCTACATGATACTCCATACCATCAAAAGATAAGTTATTGAAGGATAAGTTGATAGACGATTTTTTGTAAAGATTTTCGAAAAGAGGCGTTTTACCGCTTAATTGATTGTGCGATAAATCAATTTCGATTACAGAGGGAAGATAACTAAACTCAGGAATGCTTCCGGAGAGCTGATTGTGATCCAAAGCCAAAAACTGAAGTTTCGCCAGCTTATTAAAATCCGGAACGTTTCCGGAGAGTTTGTTGTTGGAGAGTTTCAGAATTCTCAGAAAAGGAGAACCTTCAAAATCAGGCACTTTTCCGGTAAAACGATTTCCGGAAAGGTTCAGTTCTTCCAGTTGATAGAGTCCGAAAAAATCCGGAATGGACCCTGTAAGACGGTTATCGGAAATAACGAGTTTTTTAAGACTTGCTGTATAAGCCATTTTAGGAGAATCTCCTGTAAATAAATTGGACGCAAGGTTTATTACCTTGATTGTCTGGGATTTAATTTCAGGAATTTGACCGCTGAGTTGATTTACGGATAAATCAATTTCCACGATATTTCTCATTTTATCGAAAGCCGGCATGCTTCCGGATAATTTATTGGAAGAGAGATAAAGGGTTTCCAACTTTCCTAAACGGGTAAAGTTGGGGACAGAGCCATTCAGCTGATTAAAACCCAGTTTAAGCGTTACCAGCTCGGGAAGATTGATATCAGGAAGTGTACCCTTGAGGTTATTGGTCTGAAGTACAATTGAAACGACATTACCCGCAGGAGAGAGTCTCACTCCGCTCCATGTACGTACGGGTCTTTGTAAGTTCCAGGACTCAGCCCAGTTTACACCACCCGTCGCATTATAAAATTTCACAAGTTCCAATGAATCGGATTTGTTACACGATTGTCCAAACCCCAAACTCCAAAATACTGGTGAGGTAAGCAAGCATAAAACTATAAGTATCTTTTTTTTCATCTTCCCTTAATTTTTATAATAAAATTATAAGCAAATTTTGTACCACTAAAAATAAAAACTACCCCTTCAAATTTCTTTGTCGAAAAATGATTCAGCAAAGGTAAAAACATTTTTTATAAATCAAAATTTTATTTGCTTCTGTAATAAAAAAAATGAAGTAATAAATTAATGATTAATCTCCCTTAATCTGATTAAAAAAAGTGTATTTTTTTATCAAAAAGCACAACTTTTTATTTTTATTGCCGTATAAATATAGTAAATATGGTATTAATGCTAATATTTATTGTAACTTAGGTTGCATTCGTAGTAAAACTCTCTTAGCATTTTTTTATGTTGATTGAAAGTTTTTCCTGTATTTTGCTCCCATAGTTCTTTGTCAAACCATTCGACTGCTTCGATATTTTCTTCGGTCTGAGGAGATATGTTTTCTTTGCTATCCGCTTTCATCTGATACCAGCAGGTTATTTTCCATCTCCACTTTCCTTTTTTCTGGAATGTATGATAAGAATTGGACAGTTTACCTGTAATCACCGGATTTTGCAAACCTGTTTCTTCACAGACTTCACGAATTGCGGCAGCGTCTGTTTCTTCATTTTTTTCTACATGTCCCTTGGGTAAAGTCCAGTGGTTTTGTGTAGAAATGAACAGGAGTTCCTGCTTTTCATTCTGAACGAGCCCGCCGGCAGCCATTTCAGTTTTGAAAAAACCCAGGAATACATTCCGGAATTTTTCCAGTTCCGTACGGTTTTCGAACCGAACCACCACCGTTGCATGCTTTAATCTGTTTTTTTCAATCGTCTGAAATTCAAAAAAATCATTAATCCATGAAATTTCTTTTTCAGCCTTCACGTAAAAACTCTGTCCTTCAAACAGATTCTCTGAATCAAACCGCTCCTTCAGCGAGGGCCAATCCATTAACGGGAAATCGTAGAACGGACTCGGTGCCTTATCCGTCAGCTGTACACACAAATTCAACGCAAAAAATTCCATTGACTTCTTGATTTTTTAAACAGTAGTTTTTAGTTTTATGCCTGTAGTTTGGAATAATACGTTATTCTGAATTACAGGTTTATTGTTTTTCAGTTATTTAGAGAATGCGCTGCCTTATGTTGAGCGAACGCTGGTTTTATTCGAAGATATAAAAAATACACTCTTTTAGGTTTTCCTTCGACTGAAAAATTCTTCAGTAGAATTACTCAGTTCAGAGAAGTACATAGAATGTAAATTAATACTTTCCATTTTTGGGAAATGCCATTAAATGTGCTCCGTTTTTATATAAGCCGGCGCATCCATGTTTGGGAAAGCGGTCTTTCGAGGTTTTCCGGATTGTCTGTATTGTTGAGTGTAAAGTCCATCACAGGGGTTTCAGGGTTAATTTCGCCCTGCTTAACCCGGTTGCCTATTTCCCTGAAATCCACTTTTTCCATTTCTCCGTCTTCTTTTCTGTAAAAAATAACAGAAGGCTCTTCCCAAGTTAAGTGCATTGAGTGTAAAATGCCCTCAATGCTTCGTTTCATGCCATCAATAGAGCAGCCCGAGGGTTTTTCTACTGAGTTGTCAGATTGAATCATGATGATTCTTTTTTCCTTTACTGCAATTTCTCCTGAAACCGGAGTCCCGTGTGACTTCCACTGATTCAGAAACAAGTGGAACTTTTCCAGCAGTGCCGCTTCCTCTTCAGCCGTGATTTTGGCAGATAATGCATAAAACCATGTATCTTTTTTCATCGTTTGTTTTTTTTATATTTTTCCTGATTAGAGTTATTATAACCACTTTTGGTATAAAAGAGTTTCAAAACAGGAAAAGAATAAGATTCGTATTTTTGGGGGTAAATAATAGCCCTCCTTATTTCACAGACGAAACCAAATTGTACATTCCTTCTTTTCATGTAAGGGAAAAAAATGCATTTATAATATCTTTCTTTCTATTTCCTTCACAAATGTAGGCAAAGGGTTTGGCGGGAGAGGTTCAAATTAGCTATATTTGCGCCGGAAAAAGGGGAATATAATTTCACCCTGTCGAATTCTTCCCGTAAAATACCAGAATATGAAATTTGAAAACAGTTATTTATTCGCAAAGCAGATGGACCAGAATGATTCCCTTAGCCATTTCCGGAATCGTTTCCATATACCCGTTCGCCCAAACGGTGATTCCTTTATTTATTTTTGTGGCAACTCCCTGGGGTGTCAGCCGAGGTCTGTACGTCGGTTTCTCGAAACGGAACTGAGTGACTGGGAAAAGCTGGGAGTGGAAGGGCACTTTCTTGCCCGTAATCCCTGGATGCCTTATCATGAATTCCTGACAACTTCTACTGCTCAGCTGGTTGGGGCGTTACCTGAAGAGGTGGTGGTGATGAACTCTCTGACCACGAATCTTCATCTGCTGATGGTTTCTTTTTACAGGCCCGTAAAAACCAGATTTAAAATTGTCATTGAAAGTGATGCTTTTCCCTCGGACGCTTATGCAGTTGAGTCTCAGCTGAAGTTTCACGGGTATTCTCCTGAAGAGGGGCTCATCAAAATCAGCCCGAGAGAAGGGGAGACCCTGATCAGAGAAGAAGATATCAGTGCACTTATAAAAAAAGAAGGCAAAAGCATCGCACTGATTTTGTTGGGCGGGGTGAATTATTATACAGGGCAACTATTTGACATTAAGAAGATTACGGCACTTGCGCACCAAAAAGACATTATGGTAGGCTGGGACCTTGCACATGCCGCCGGCAATGTAATACTGAAACTCCATGAATGGGAGGTAGATTTTGCGGCCTGGTGTAGTTATAAATATCTGAATTCCGGTCCCGGAGCGGTTGCTGGTTGCTTTATTCATCAGAAACACGTAAATAACCCGGAAATTCCGCGTTTTGCCGGATGGTGGGGACATGACAAAAGTACAAGATTCAAAATGGAGCATGGTTTTCAGCCGATTCCTACTGCCGAAGGCTGGCAGTTGAGTAATGCCCCTGTTTTTTCAATGGCAGCTCTCAGGGCTTCAATGGAAATTTTTGATGAAGCGGGCATGGAGGCCCTCACCGAAAAAAGCAAATTGTTAACCGGGTATCTTGAGTTTTTGCTTAAATCCCTTCCGGATTCAATTCCGCTGGAAATCATTACCCCTGCAAATCCGGAAGAAAGAGGGTGTCAGTTATCTCTGAGGACATTCGAAAACGGAAAAAAAATACATGAGGCTTTAACAGACAGTGGAATCATCTGCGACTGGAGAGAGCCCGATGTAATCAGGGTTGCCCCCGTTCCGCTCTACAATACATTCTGGGAGGTATGGAAGTTTGTACAGATTCTGAAAACGGTAGCCACTGATTTTCAGGAGAATGAGTAGGGGAGAAGCGACAATCCGACGGTTTCTTTTGAATCAGGGTACAATCACTATGGGCGTGAATTTCGGGAAGAAACCGGAGTGTTTTATTGGTGTTGAAAAAATAAGATAAAATTTTAAAAAAATAATTTGGAATTTAAGCGAAAAGTCCTGACCTTTGCAGTCCAAAATTTTAAGGATAAATCGACATGGCAAGAGTTTGTGTAATTACAGGAAAAAAGACGATCTCAGGGAATAATGTTTCCCACGCAAATAACAGAACCAAGCGTAAATTTTACCCAAATTTACAAAGAAAGCGTTTTTATGTTCCGGAAGATGATCGTTGGGTAACCCTTCGTGTTTCTACTTCTGCTATCCGTACCATCAATAAAAAAGGTATCGGCGCTGTTTTGGCAGAATTACAAAAAGAAAAAGGCATAATTCTATAATTATGGGTTTTCCCCTCTGAAAATATTCCCGTAAGGAAAATTTCCTTATGGGATTTTTGGTTTCAAACGCAACGGTTTGAGGATAATCTCTATCTTTGTATCCGGATTGCACTCAGACTCAGAAAATTTTATCCTGAGATTGCTATAATCACCTGTTTTTTGAATTTTAAATTAAAAAGATTATACATTATAATACGTAATGAAATATTCAGCGATCATTTTGGCTATTTTGATATTTTGGAATATAAATGAAGCAGGTGCTCAGCGGGTTTCCAAAAGCAATGAACCTGCACCTTCCTCTTTTAGTCCATTGCGTACTTTCCCCTGCGACGGAACTACAATTTATGAAGAGGGATTTGACGGGCTTTCTCAGGGACAATTACCCCTGGATTGGTCTTCCCTTGATTTGGATACTTTGATTCCTCACCCGGATATCAGTTATATGCAAAAAGGCTGGCAGGCAATTCTGGATTTCAAGGACTCTGCCAATACCGCTATGGCTTCGCCTTCATGGTACGCCCTACCTGACTCAAGCGATGACTGGCTGATTACCCAAAAAGTACAATTGGGGGCCAATCCCTGTATTTCATGGTATGCTTATTCTCAGGATGTTTATTATCCTGAAAAATATGAAGTAAGGGTTTCCACTACGACTCCGGATACGGCAGGTTTTTTGGCAAATGACCCGGTTTCCATCATCAATAGCGAATTTTACAGCGAAAATTATCGTTCTGCTATCCTTACTGAATATAAAAACAAGGAGATTTATCTGGCTTTCCGTCAAAAGTCCTATGATAAATTTATCTTAGTGCTGGATAATGTACGGTTTGCAGAAGTGCTGAAAAAAGACCCGGCAATGTACTCCATCAGAACTACTCCTTATGCAGATACCAGTAAGATTGTCTTTATCAGGGGGAGTATCATTAATCATGGTTCCGATACCCTGAAAATTGATTCTGCACAATTAGTGGTTCATTATCAGGTAAATAATGGTCAGATTGAGTCTTCTGCAATTAGGAAGCCCCTCACAATTGTCCCCAATGATACCCTGAACTGGCTGCATGATTCTACCTGGAAAACGCCCAATACTTACGGGCTTGTAACGATTCGTTCATGGTTTACCGGTATTACAGGACAACCTGTTTCCAATGATACGCTGGAAATGACTTTTGGGGTTTATCCTACTTCTATTCATCAGGCACTGCCTCCGGAATCCGTTATTTTGTATCCGAATCCGGCAGACGATATTTTGAACATCCGGTTCTCTTCTGGCATTGCACCTCAGAAAGCAGCCTTTGAACTGCTGGATATAATGGGAAAAACCCTCATGGCTTGTGCAATGGAGTCCGGAAATGAAGGCTCCTTTAATACTTCCGGTTTGCCCGGCGGCATTTATTTCCTCCGGATTAAAATGGAAGACGGCAAAACCTGGAGCGGGAAATTTCTGAAATTATAATCTCATGGCATCCTGTTTTCTGACTCTGTGAATCAATTCCCGCAGTTCTTCTTCGTCAAGGCTAAGAATGCGGTACTCATCCTCGTTTTCACTGCCCATTTTTACGGTATCGTTCCGGAAGTGCATTCTGCTCTGTATATATTTACGGGCTGATGTATGATATTCTTTCGCTCTGGTTTTTTCCATCAGCCAAAGTATATTTTCTTTTCGCACTCCTCCTCCCGGCATAATCAAAATTCTGTCACCTGCACGCTTAATCAGGTCTGAGAGTAATTCAGCTCCCTCTACCGCCCGGGGACGCTGACCGGAAGTGAGTATTCTGTCAAATCCGCAACGAATGCAGTCTTCCATTGCCTTAACCGGATGGGAAGTCATATCAAAGGCTCTGTGAAACGTGACCGAAAGCGGTTTTGAGCGTTCGGTCAGGATTCGGTTTCTTTCCACATCAATTTTTCCTTCGGGGGTCAGGATTCCAAAAACTACTCCGTCCACTCCCGCTTCTTTACAAAAACGAATCTCCTCCTTCATTAACTCAAACTCCTGCTCATCATACAAAAAATCTCCTCCTCTGGGCCGAATCATGATATTTAATGCGATGGATAACCGCTTCCGGGCCAGGAGTATGCTTCCTGCTGAGGGGGTTGTTCCGCCTTCGGCTATATTTTCACATAACTCTATCCGGTCAGCACCGGCATTCTGAGCCATTACAGCCGCAGACACTCCGAAGCACACTACTTCTATTACTGGTTCAGGCATAATTTTGTCTTGATGAATAATATGACACGAATATCCTGAATTTTGACCATATTGAAAAATAATTTAATGATATATGGTAATTATTTCTATTTTTGCGTATTAAAAGAAAGGATTATATACGAGAATAAGCTATGTCAAATACAAGTGCTGTTTTATCAAACGGAGTATTACTTCAGAATGGAAGATACAGAATCGAAAAAATTCTGGGACAGGGAGGCTTTGGAATTACCTATTTAGTAAAACAAACGGCTCTTCAGGCAGATTTTGTGGTGAAGGAGTTTTTTTTGGGTGGATTTTGTATCCGGAAAGAGGACAACTCGGTAATTCCTCAAAGCATGAAGCCAGAAGATTTTCTGAAATACAAGGAAAGATTTCTTCAGGAGGCACAATACCTCTATAAGCTAAGGGGAAATAAAAATATAGTAGAGGTTTCGGATTACTTTGAAGAAAACGGTACTGCCTACATGGTAATGCCCTTCATCGCTGACGAAAACCTCGAACAATATACCCGTCGTCAGCCGGGGAACCGCTTACCTGAGCCGGAGGTTTTCTCAATCGCAAATCAGTTATCTTCGGCCCTCCGGGAGATTCATGCCCATCAGATTTTGCACAGGGATATAAAGCCTTCCAATATTTTAAGAAAAGCAGACGGTTCGGTTGTGCTGATAGACTTTGGCTCTGCCCGGGAATTGCTTACAGGAGACATTTCCCAGACGATGAGTACAATCATTTCTGCCGGATTTGCCCCACCGGAACAGTATAATATTTCTGCCAAAAGAGGGCCGTTCTCGGATATCTATTCTCTGGGAGCGACGCTTTACCGGCTTGTAACCGGAAAAATGCCGGCAGACGCTACCTCGAGAACAATGGAAGACCTCGAAGAACCGGGGGTTTATGTGCCTTCGCTTTCTGCTTCCATGAATGCTGCCATCATGAAGGCAATGGAACTCCGCCCGCAAAATCGTTATCAGACAGTAGGGGAGTTTATGCAGGCGCTTCAAGCCCCTGTACAGGAGGACAGAACCATGATTACGGCTTCTCCCGTTACTCAGACTATCACTACTACCCCGGCAGACAATACCAGAATCAATATAAAAAGCCGGCCGGTAGTGAGTTCAGGTTCAGGGGCGAGCCAGCCTGAGGTTCCTTTCTATAAAAAACCGCTTCTCTGGATACCGGCCTCTCTGCTGATGATTGCCGGACTGGGGTGGGGGGCTTCCGCCTCAGGAATTTTCGAAAAGAAAGAAACAGAAGACCCTGTAACGGATACACTTACTGCAGAGGTGCCTCCTAAGACAGATACGATAATACCGGTCGTAAAAGTGAATCCTTCCTATAAAGCAGACTCTCTGAAAATGGTTCAGCGTCATAAGTTTGTAGAAGACTCTCTCAAGAAGGCAATGAAAGATGTTTCTGTAAAAGAACAGGATAAAAAATTTCAGGAGGTAAAAGCGGAGGCAGACATTGCTTATAAAGGCAAGCAATATAAAGTGGCTATGCTTAAATATGATTTAGCACTGATGTATAAACCTACGGATGCTTATTGTGCAAAACAAAAAGCGATTTGTGAGCAAAAAATCCGGGATGCTGCCCTGGAACAGCAGGTGGTCATTAAAAACCCTCCCGTAGTCCATGAAACCAAACCTGTTCCAACTCCTTCTCATACGGAAGTGCCGCCCCCCGTCGTAAATACAAGTACCACCACTAAGGGTAAGTTGTATAACCTCAGGGATGATACCGGGCAGCCTTATGATTATGAGGGAGAAATCCGGAATAATAAACCGAATGGAAAAGGGCAAATGCAATATAAAAATGGCTCAACCTGTGACGGTACTTTTACTGACGGCAATCTTAATGGATATTGTGAGTGTAAATTTGATACAGGAGACCGGTATATGGGAAATGCCCGTAAAGACCGGATGAATGGTCAGGGTAAATACATTTATAAGAATGGAAACCGTTATGAAGGAAATTTTGTAGATGACAGAATGGAAGGAAAAGGGAAATTTGTCTTTACCAACGGGGAATATTTTACGGGAACTTTTAAAAATGATTTGCCTGAAGGGATTGTAGAATACCATAATATATACGGAAAGGTTATCAGGGGGACGATTCGCGGTGATCAGTTTTATCCTGAAAATGAACCTGCAAATCCTTCCCAGAAATTGCAGAAAATCTTCAAACCTCATTAATGGAACAATATGAATCAGAGAGGTGCATAAAAGCCTCGTGAACCGGTGTATCATCCGGAACGTTCAGATACTGAATCATAAAAAATTCCCGGAATCACTGAGTACTCCGGGAGTTTTTTATTTTATATCCAATAGACGACCGTATTAAATTTCAAAAGCAGCAGTAGATTCTGCTTCTTCTTTGGAGATTTGTTTTTTCTCAATAATCAGGGCATTGGACCTAAGTGCTACATTTTCGGAACGCCTTGCGTGTACATCTATAGCGAGGTAAATCGCATTTCTGAAGCTTGTTACATCTGCTGTTCCTCTTCCGGCGATATTATAGGCAACTCCGTGGTCGGGAGAAGTTCTGATAAAAGGCATGGCAGCGGTGAAGTTTACGCCTTCGGTTCCGTCCAGAAGCTTGAAGGGAATGAGGCCCTGATCGTGGTACATTGCCAGAACTGCGTCAAATTTCCTGAAAGAAAGAGAGCCAAAGAAACCATCAGGCGAGAAAGGCCCCTGAACGATATGTCCTTCTTTCAGCAAGGTCTCAATAGCGGGGATAATGACTTCTTTTTCTTCTTTACCGATATTTCCGTTTTCTCCGGCGTGAGGGTTAAGGCCCAGAACAGCGATTACCGGCTTTTCAATGCTGAAATCCGTTTTCAGGGATTCCATCAGTTGTTTTGCTTTAAAGATAATCTTTTGACTGGTAATATTTTTAGATACGTCTTTCAGGGGAGTATGATTGGTTACGAGTGCTACTTTAAGCCTTTCCGATACCATCATCATGATATTATCCTCCACTCCGAATGCCTGAGCCAGCATTTCTGTATGTCCTGTAAAGTCCTGTTTATGCATTTTAACCGTAGCTTTATCCACAGGAAGGGTTACGAGTGCGTCAATCTGCTGATTGAGTGCGTCTTCAATTCCCCGTTGCAGTGCGAGATAGGCACCCTGACCGCCCATGGAAGACGGTAAACCCGCCTCCACTTTGTCAATGCCCTGTAAGCAGTCAATGACGTTTACCACATTGGGTTTTGCGGCTCCGGTATTGGGAATCACTGTGAAATTGAACTTATCAAAGCCTAATAATTTTTTGTAGTAATTGAGAATGGATGAAGACCCATAGATTACCGGGATACACATAGCCCGAAGGCGACTGTCCTGAAATGCCTTAAGAATTAATTCCGGACCTATACCGTTGATATCACCAATAGTAATCCCGATTTTCAGTTTATTCTGATTCATTTATCTGTTTTTATATATTCTGGTTTTTATAGATTAAGTCCACGTTGGTTTATAAGGTGGAAAACTATATTCTTTCGATTTGGATTTTTTCTTTTTAGAATAAGGCGCATGAATAATTACATACCGTAAAGAAAGGGAAAATTGCCCTGACAGATTCTCTTTGTTGAAGTAATTATTGCCGTTTACATCAGAAATCATCACCGAAGGGCGGTAATCTATCGCGGTATTGAGATTAAATAATGTGCCTTCAATTCCAATCACTCCATTGACTCCATAATCCTTGTCTTTAGACGTTTGCCATGTCTGATTTCCCCCCAGTCCCCAGTAACCGTTCAGCGCTCTTCCGTGGATATAATGATGTCTTTTAATTACAGCCGATACTTTATGCTGACCCTCAATATTTCTGAGTGTTTGTTGGGTGATTACCCCTTCTATTGTGGTTTTTTCGAGAATTTTTTGTTCTACACTCATTCCAACTCCTCCTCCGATTCTGATGCCCGCAGTGGTAATATACGACTGAGCATTCACAAACTGTGTGAGAAAGAGTGCAAACAGAATGAATATAAAAGTACGTTTTACCATAAGGCATTAAAAAATAATGAAATTATACTCAAAGTAACTGTTTTTTTACGAGATATTCAAATTCCGGTTCTCTATTTCAGTAAAAAAATACAGAACCTGATTAAACTCAGGCTCTGTATTTATAACTTCCAACTCAGCACAAAAGTTTAATGTCTGAGCGTGATTGTTTTAGTTCTGCCGTTAATGGTCAGAGTAGCAAGGTTGTCGCATCTGCCATCTCCGAAATCCATGGTGGAGGTTCTTTGATTATCGGTTTGGGTGAAGGTGATACTTCCACTCACGAAGTGGCGGCAATCTGCTTTTTTAAAGAGAGGAGTATTCTCACTTACTACTGCAGTGTAGTTCTGTCCTCTTTTGTTTACGCCTGTACGGGTTCCCCACATATAAAAGGTGTCATCATTCCAGATTTTGGGTGTATTCACTCCGCTTATCCATTCGCGGTACTTGTCAGCGGTCCAGGTAATGGTCTCTCCATTCTCAATCAGGGTGATACTTCCCTCTACCAGGATATGATATACAAGGTGTCCCGCAGCATTTGGACCTAAGTTTTCAATCGTTTTGGAGCCCTGAACGTGGTTATCGTCCACATAATAGTCTTCAAAGGTAATATTAATAACGGTTCCGGGTTCGGTGTATCTTCCGGTATGGCTTACCAGGATTTTCCCTCTTCTGTTTTTTCCATCCCTGCACAGACAATTGGTTGGTCCGAAGTCAATGGTAATCAGGCGGACAGAGCCACTGGAGTCTTTGGTTACGGTAGCACAACCGGAAGCAATTGCATCAGTACCCCCGGTTTTATAGCTGCTTATGTCTCCTTCGGCGGCCTGACTGGAAATGGAGTTTACGTCTTCAAAGTAACCCTCTGCCATGGAGTTTCGCTGTGCCATATCCTGGTCATCAGTAATTTCTGTACGGTTACAACCCGAAAAAAACAAACCTGCTGAAATGACAGTCGCTACGACAGCATTCCAAAAAAAACTTTTTTTCATAAGAGATATTTATTTGAAAATTTTAAAGAAAGTGAAAGTAAATATTTTGTCAATATACCCTTTAGAGTACCGGTTTTTTAAAAGGTTTAATGGATATATGAAAATTTTTTATTACAGGGATAAACAAGACCAAGTACTAAACCGAAACAAAAAGTGAGTGTCTGAATTTTATTTTTTCGGAAAAAACCATTATCTTCGACCTCAATTTACAAAAAAGAACTAAAAAATGGATGATAAAGCCCCCCTTATTTCGAAAATAATTAACACTACTGTGATTGTAGCCGGATTAGGGTATTTCGTAGATATTTATGATCTTCAGCTTTTCAATATCATTGGCAAAGAAAGTATCATGAGTTCTAATGGACTGAATATCAAAGATCCCGAAAAAGTAGCTGCTCTTTTTGATAATAATCTCTTTTACTGGCAGATGGCAGGAATGTTGCTCGGAGGCTTACTGTGGGGGATTCTGGGAGATATAAAAGGACGAAAATCAATATTATTTGGCTCAATACTGATGTACTCGCTGGCAAATATCGCCAATGCATTTGTAACTACTATCCCTCAGTACCAATTTGTCCGTTTGTTTGCAGGTCTTGGGCTTGCCGGCGAGCTGGGCGCAGCAATCACCCTTGTGTCTGAGGTGATGACAAAAGAAAACCGGGGCTATGGTACGGCAGTAATCGTAACCCTTGGAGCACTCGGAGCGGTGGCGGCAGCATTAGTGAAAGAATACAGCCTGAATTTTGGGATTGCAGGATTTGAACCCTGGCAGTCTGCCTATATTATCGGAGGAATCCTTGGCTTGCTGTTGCTTTTTTTACGGTTTGGGACGTTTGAGTCGGGGATGTTCGAGCAGGTACAGTTAAGCACTGCCAAAAAAGGAAATTTTAAAATGTTTTTTACCGATACAGAAAGACTGAAAAGGTATATTTATTGTATTTTAATCGGGTTGCCGGTATGGTATGTAATCGGGATTCTGATTAAACTTGCTCCCCGTTTTGCTTCAGAAGTGATTCATATAGAAGGAGATAAGTTGTCCACCTCATATCCTATCATGTATGCGTATATTGGACTATCGGTAGGGGATTTTATCAGTGGCTGGCTGAGTCAGTATTTCCGGAGCAGAAAAAAAGTAATTTTAGGATATCTAATTGCCAATATTTTACTGGTTATTACGTTTTTATCGGTGAGAAATATTTCTGCCGGTTCATTCTATTTTCTGTGCTTTCTTCTGGGAGCAGCTACCGGCTACTGGGCTTTATTTGTGACAGTGGCTTCTGAACAATTCGGTACCAATATCCGTGCAACCGCTACTACTACGGTGCCTAACTTTGTCAGAGGTGCCGTGATTCCCATCGGTTTGGGTTTTTTCTTTTTCGTAAACACGGCTCATTGGTCTTTGGTTTCAAGTGCAATCATAGTGGGCGCGGTTTGTGTAGGACTTGCTGTTTTTTCTACCTTAAAGATTGAGGAAACGTTCGGAAAAGATCTGGATTATACAGAATAAAAAATTTATTGATATAAAATGTACAGAAAAATACTTTGGATGTTTCTTTATTGTCTTGCCTTCACAATGAGTTGTGCGCAGCAATATGACATCATTCCTTACGAAAATGAGGGGAAGTGGGGCCTGATTAATGCCAAAAAACAATTTGTCGTTTTTGCGAAGTATGATTCTGTGGGCTTTAATGATTCCGGATATGGTTTTATTGTTAAAAATAAAAATAAATACGGTTTGCTTAATCCTTCCGGTGAGCCAATATTTGAGTGTATATACAATGGAATTTATGATACGCTGGGTTTTTTTGTGATCAGAAGGGGGAAAAAAAGGCTTATTTATGACCCCAGAAAAAGAGTGAATTATCCGTGGACGGATGACTTTCTGGATGATAAAATGACAACCGAAACGGATACTGACCTAAGCAGCGGAACAGCACCATTCAAGAGAAACAGCTTTACTACTCAGAAGGAGTTTTATCTGATTCGCTCCGTAAACGATACGAGTAAAATCAGGAAAGACTTATTTCAGAGCCTGAAAGAGGAAGGGGTTTTCCCCAGAGAATACAAAGAGTCAGGTAAAACCGGTGTGATATGGGCAAAACTGAATATTGTGTCTTATAATGAGAATGCAGTATGGGCAAAACTGGTGTATGATTCGATTCCTCCGCTGTATGATTCGATTCTGGTTAATATCGCTGAATGCTCCCGGAAATCTCCCGCAACAGGTAATTGTTTAGACAAAATCCGGTGTTTTGTGGTCAAAAAAGATGCGAAATGGGGGATAATCGGGGAGAATAAAGAGGTGTATTTAAAGCCGGAATGGGACTTCATAGAGAGAAAAACGGAAATCACAAGCCGGAATTCTGCCTATAGTTTTATTCAGAAAGAGGGGCTTTGGGGCTGGATTGACAATGACAGATTCTCGATGATATCCGAACCCAGATTTACGGTAATCAAAAGAGTACCAACGAAATTACAGGATATGTTTTTTTATGTTGAAACATCCGCAGGAAAAAAAGGTTATGTCAGGGTAAATACAGGGAAAGCCTACTTTTAAAACAAAAATTATGGAAAATAACGAATTAAGTTTTTCGGACTTCGGATTGGATGAAAGGGTACTGGAGAGTATTCTTGGTATCGGATATTCTAAACCGACTCCGGTTCAGGCTGCTGCAATTCCTGTCATTATGTCGGGGAGTGATTTGCTTGCTACTGCACAGACCGGTACAGGAAAGACTGCCGCTTTTGTGATTCCGATTGTGGATTATCTGATGAAAAATGAAGACCGGAAAGGAATCAGAGTATTGATTATCAGTCCTACAAGGGAGCTCGCAATGCAGATTGATCAGGCAATTGACGGGCTTTCCTATCATACCGGAGTCTCTTCAGTTGCTATTTTTGGGGGGAGTGATAAACAGGAATTTGACAGACAGATGAGCGCAATCCAAAGAGGAGTGGATATTCTTGTGGCCACTCCCGGTAGATTATTGCAGCATCTGAATCTGATTTATTCGGACTTCAGCTCTGTGGAACTGCTTGTACTGGATGAAGCCGATAAAATGCTCGATATGGGTTTTTATAATGATATCATGAAGATTGTCAAGGAAATCAATGAAAAGCATCAGACGCTGATGTTTTCTGCGACAATGCCTCCCAAAATAAAAGAATTTGCCAGTAAAATTCTGAAACCGGACGCGCAAAGCATCAGTTTTAAGCTCTCTCAGCCCGCAGAAGGAGCCACTCAGGAAGTGTATGTTGTGTATGAAAATCAAAAGTTGCCGTTGCTGCTGCATATTCTCAAAACAGCAGAAATTGACAGCCTGATTATTTTTACCTCCAGTAAACTGAAAGCCGATGAATTCCATGCTCTGATTGTCAAAAATAAAATCAATGCCTGTGTGTTTCACTCTGATATTGAGCAGGAACAAAGGATTGAGCTGATGCGGAAGTTCAAAAACAAGGAGTATAAAGTATTGGTTGCTACGGATATCCTTTCAAGGGGAATTGATATTGATAACCTCAGCCATGTGGTAAATGTGGATGTGCCGCATGACGCAGAAGACTATATTCACAGGATAGGAAGAACTGCCCGCTCCGGGCGTACGGGTACGGCAATTACTTTTGTCAGCGAAAAAGATCAGCGCAAGTTTGCTTCTATTGAGCGGCTTATCGGTAAAACGATTCCCAAAATGGAGGTGCCTGAGTTTATAGGACAAACTCCGGAATACAGCCCTTTTCAGCATAAGAAAAGACCTGATTCAAAATCCGGACCGGGGAATAACCGGAAGGAAAAACCGGGTGGTTTTCAGAAACAAAAACCTCAGCTCAATCCGGATAATGTACGAAAAACAAAAGATAAACCCCGGAATTTTCCTCCCAAACAACTCAATACCAAACCGGATAACGGAGAAGTAAGAAAACCAGATAACAGAGAATTAAGAAAGCCGCCGGTCATTATCAAAAAACCGAAAGATAACCCCGATAAAAAAGAATAGGGTAAAAACAGGGAATATTTTTTCACGCAAAGTCGCGGAGACCGCAAAGAGAAGAGGTTCTATCCAAACAAACTTGCGAGAAATCTACGATACTGGATTGTCATTTTCGTATTATGACAAAGCCTGTGGGTCAGTAAGGTTTCCGGATATCTATCGGCAATGTAATTCTGATGAGGGTGCCTTCTGCTTCACCACTCTCTGAAGTGCGGTCGTGAATCTCAAGGGTAATTTTTTTGTTTTCCAGATTATTCATTGCCTTGATACGGTTTGCCGATAAATCCATGCCTTTAGACTCATGCGTTTTCCGGTTCATGGAATTGATTTCCTTTGCTTTTTTCATCCCGATTCCGTTGTCTTCCACTTCGGCAACCAGCATATTTTCCTGATTAGCGTAAAAACGGATAATGAGGGTTCCTTTTACCTCAGGATTATTCTGAATCCCGTGTTTGATGGCATTTTCAATATAGGGTTGCAGTAAGAGGGAAGGGAAATTGATTTTGGACGTATCCAGCCCTGACTCAATGTTGATGTAGAAGTCAAACAATTCCTCAAAACGTAATTTCTCCAACTCAAGATAAGTATTAATGTATTTTATTTCTTCAGAGAGCGAAATAACGGATTGTTCAGAGATATCGAGGGTACTCCGGATCAGTTCAGCAAATTTTATCATATAGGTATTAGCCAGTGATTTTTCCCCTGTATTAAAATAATACTGAATGGCCCCAAGGCTATTGAAGATAAAATGCGGACTCATTTGTGACCGTATCGCTTTCATTTCCAGTTCCATGATTTGCTGCTGTAGTTTCCTTTCATTGGTTTCCTTGAGATGTTTTCTCTGGGAAAGTCTTTGAACAAGATAGATAATTCCGCTTATCAGTGTCAGAAAAACAACCCCCATAAACCCTCCTGTTTTCCACCATGGAGTGGGGATAAAAATGGTAAAAAAGGTCATACTCTCCGGTTTGTCCTTGATTCTGACTTCAAACCGGTGATTACCATACCCTAATCCCTGAAAATTGAGGGAGGACTCCATTGTGGTATTCCAGATAGATTGTTCCGGCAAAATCCGATATTCAAAAACCGGAGTTTCACTACACTGAAAACACAATCTGGAGTATTGCACACTGAATTGTCTTGAATAAGCCGGGAAAATATACTCACTTTTAATCACCTGATTGAGGTTTTCTATTTTCATTTCCCAGACATGTACTTTCTGGTTTTCGGATTGCTCGGGTTCGTAGGCAAAATCCAGTATATTGAGGCCTCTGGATGTGGCTATATACACTTTCGTATTTCTTACAAACACATCATGAATCTCGTCGTCTGAGAGTCCGTTGGGGATTCCGTATTGAGTTACCTGTGTATTGAATCTTCCCTTGTTTATCTGATGAGTAATTTTATTCAATCCTTTTTTGGTCCCTAACCACACATTGTCGTAACTATCCACAAATAAAGCAGTACACATGTTATCCGTAATTCCTCCCTGAGTTTTCTTTAAAACCGTCAGAATCCGGTCATTTTTAAAAGCAATCAACCCTTCTCCGTTTGTGCATATCCAAAGTACACTGTCTGAGGTGAAAGCCAGCCGCTGTATGTTTTTAAGTTTTTCATTATGGGTTTTCTCCGTGATATTTTCAGCCCTGTTACCATCATAACTAAACAGTCCCTTTTTTCCCCCCATCCAGATTTTTCCACCGGGTGCTTCGGCAAGTCCGAAAATTTTTCCGACAAGAATCGTATCGGTTGGGTTTTTGGTATCGGTTCCGATTTTTTTTACACAATAATGGGTACTGTAATAAAGGGACTTCCGGTCTTTTGTAATAATGAAGTTTTTCACTGCGTCTTTTTTTGTATGACTTAAGTTTGAATACTGGTTTTCAGAAAAACGAAACACCCCTTTATCGGTAGCATACCAGATGTTGTTTTGGTCAACAGCGGAAATTCTCATGATTCTTTCATTCTGCACTACGGTATTGCTGGAGAGAGAATCCTTCCGATTGTTTTTTACTCTGTAAATATAGCCCAGATTTGTACCGATATAAATGGTTTCCTCTTCATCTGTTGTAACCGAATGGCAGATTTCATTGTATAATCCCTCCTTTTTGTCTATGATTTTTATGGGGTTTTCTTTAAGTTGATAGACCCCCGATGACGAGCATACCCACAGATTACGGTTACTGTCCACAAATAAAAATCCTGCATAAATATTGTTAAGCGTTTTTGCGGGTGTTTGGGTAAGATACTTATCCGTGATACAATATCCTCCGTCCTGAAAACAAAGGTATAGTTTGTCATTATAGACAGAAGCATTATTGATACGGGACTGAAAATTGCGGGTTTTATACAATTTGCTGTAAGTTAATGAGTCTTTGCCCCAGATCGCTAAATCACAACTTTCATTGTAATAAAGAATTTCGTAGTTAATGTTCTTGTAATTAGAGTTAAAACGGTTAAATGTTTCAGACAGGTTACTGTAAGGGGTTAGTTCTCTTTTCGCCCTTTGTTTAAATTCCCCTGACCGGGTGTCAATGACAAAAATACTGTCCCTGACCATGACGTGAATCAATTCCCCTTCCTGAATCATGTTGTTTATCCTTGCCCCGACGACTACCGGTGTATGAATCGTATAGGACTGAATCAGGCCGGAAGGGAAAATGTGACTTATCTTTAATCCATCCCGGTTTGTTGCTGAATAATAAGGAATTGCCCATATTCCGGATTGCTGATCCTGAATAATTACACTGATATTTTCGGTTTTTTCCGTTTGGTTAAATTGGGTCTGGATTTCCCCTTTATTGTAATAAAAAATGTTGTGGTCAAGTCCAAGTCCCCATACTCCGGATTGTTTATCGCTTACGAGCTGAAGTACTTCATTGTCAGTTAGTCCGTCATCGATTGAATAGTTGTAAAACCGCTGACCATCAAATCTTGAGAGTCCGTTGTCGGTACCAAACCACATAAATCCATCCCGGTCTTCTGTGCAGGTGTAAATATTGGAAGAAGGAAGCCCGTCGTTTCGGGTATAATGTATATAACTGTCGTGCTGAGCCTGAATGCCACCCAGCATGAGTAGGAATGCACATATCAATATACTTCTTATCAACATATTTACAAAATTATCACAAACTAACACTAATTAATGGATTTTTACAAATGGTTTTCGTTTTTCTGAAATATTCACACTTCTTCGGAACCGGAAAGGAGGGGTATGAACTGACAATTCTTTTCCCGAATTACGGGTAAATTCAGTATTAAAGAAGTAAAATGAGCATTGAATGAAAAATATTTTTGGAAATTAAATTTTAGGTATTATCTTTGTAAGATTATGTTCTTGTACATAAATTTTAAAATGAAAAAAAATATAATATACTTCTCCCTGCTTTTGGCTTTTTTGTCGGGATGTAAAAATAAATTTGATGAAAAAGTGCATGAAGGCCTCGTTGCAGAGCAAAATGTAACCCGCGCTTCCATTAAAGCAAGTGAACAAATGCATCAGAATATGCTTCAGAATCATAATAAAATGGCTACTGAAATGATTGTGGATGCTGCTACAGAGGCCCGTCATGCTGAATTTCTGAAACAGCATACTGACCTCACCGGCCGGAATGCGGAACTACTCAAGAAGCAGGAAGCAATGTGTGATGAACACAAAAAAGGAAAAATGACGACAGAAGAATGTCAAAACGAGCATGACGCAATGAATACTGCTTTGAATGAAGCACTTATGGCATGC